>CAYIHJ010000021.1:6563-9357 GCA_964363245.1 Candidatus Woesearchaeota archaeon
GAGAAGAATTACAATATCTTTTTGAGAATGATTACATAACAAAAAATTATAAGATAACATTTGGTGGAAAGGCTTTTATTAATGAAGATTAAAAGATTATAACCTAAAAATATCTATCTCGTGTTTAATATTCTTATCTAGCATTTTTGGATTTTTTCTGCAAGAAAACTCTATGTCTTGTGCTGACCAATGGGCTCCTTTTTTAATAGTATCATAACCCCATCCTTTTTTCATGAGGTTTCTTTCATGAAGCTGATGTAGAAGAACAAATTTCCTTTCACTAACGGAAAGGTCATTATCAAGCCATATTTCACCAACTGGGACAAAAGAATAAATTTGGTCGTTTCCACCTTCGGTAAAATCTAGAAAAAATAAATCACGAACAAGCTCTCCTTCAACGATCCATACTTTTAATTTTTCGTTACTATATCCTTTCAGGAGTTTTTTATGAATTTTCTTAAGTGTTTCATCTTTTTGTCGTGTTTTTTTTAACGCATTTTTCATCATCTTTGACTTCAATCTCTGTCTTTTTTCAGCGAGCATTGCCATTTTATGAGCATAATCAAAAGATTTTTTCATTGACATTAATTTGTTTTCAACTAACATATTAGTTATGAAAAATCTACTTTCATCTCCCTCGTTTTCTTTATCTATCCAAAACTCATTCTTTGGAATAAAAGAATAATTAAGATGCTGGCCAAAATTAGTAAATTCTCTATCAAAATTTTCTCTTACATATTTGCCATTGACAATCCAAACATTAAATCCTGAAAAATTTCCAAGTTTTTTCAGATATTGTTTTTTCAATTTTTGAGCCTCTCTTTATTATATATATTCTTTAATCCTTATAAATTTTGACAATTTTATTTCACTTTCTTAATTGAGTCCAGAATATCGTCCTTTTCTTTACGGCTTGTGTATGTTTTTCCAAACCTAACAAGAGTAGTATTAATCTTATTCCAATACTTTTCTGGGAATAATTCTTTTAATTCTTTTTCAACTTTATGTGGATTATTATCTTTTGCCCATCCAAGTTTTTTTGAAATATAAAAAACATGTGTATCGACGGGAAGAGCATGCTTTCCGTGTTCAGCCAAAAATACATTTGCAGTCTTTCTTCCAACTCCTGGAAGTTCTATTAACTTATCAATATCATGGGGAATTTCATTGTTGTATTCGGAAACAATCATTTTCGCACAAGAAATAATATTTTTACTCTTATTCTTATAAAAATTAACGGGTCTAATTATATCTTCAATATCACTAAGAGTTGCTCCGGCTAGTTTTTCTGCAGTGGGATATTTACTAAATAACTTTGCAGCAACAGGAATTGTTGTCTCGTCTCTTGTTCTTGCTGAAAGGATTGTTGAGACAAGGATTTCGTAATCTGAAGCCCAATCTTCAGCTGCAAGCCTCATATCTTTAACATTCTTTGAAAGTTCTCTTAACTGCTTTATTGCTGTTTCTGTGTTCATAAAAAGTTCAAAAAGAATTATCTTTATTAAATTATTGATTTTTTTAGCTTTTTATTTTTAGGCAGTAACAATTTTTTCTAAATCTCCAGGCAAAAGAACTCCCACGGCAATAACTGTCGTCCACTTGCCATCTTTGTTGCCTTCTGCAGATTGAGTAATATTATAAGTTCTAACTATTTTTCCACTCATTTTATAATCTTTTTCCCTCTCGTCCCAATCGGTGTTAGCATCGAATTCTATTCCTAATGTGGTTGCAAGCATTGTTGCTGCTAAGTCTTCGGCATATTCTCCTGCTTTTTCATCAGTCTCACCAAAAGGATGATGTTCGGATAAGTATCCATATTGGTTTTCAGCTGCGGGAATCGCTACCCCTATAGAAGATGCAACTAATCTATTTGGTTCATTGGTTGCATTTCTAGCCATTACACAATAAGTAATTTGTCCTGGTTGAAGATATTTTAATCCTTCATCTATGGTTACTTTTTTACAGGCTGGAGGAAAAATACTTGAAACAGTAACGATATTACATTTTTCTATCTTTGCGTCTCTTAATGCAAGTTCAAAAGACTGTAAATAATCTTTGTGGACTCCTTTACCTTTTGTGAAAAAAATTCTTTCTGGAACAAATGATCCATTCATTATGAGTTTTATTATAATTTAAAAGTTTAAAAGCTTTACTAAATAATTTATGAAATGGACATAGAGAAAATAAAAAAGAAAAAAACAATTCAGGAGCTTTTGGAATTTGGAATAATAAATATTGACAAGCCTTCTGGACCAACTTCCTTCGATGTTTCTGATTTTGTTAGAAGAAAATTAGACTTAAGAAAAACAAGTCACTTTGGGACTCTAGATCCAAAAGTTACAGGAGTATTACCAATAGCATTAAATCGTGCTTGCAAGCTTACTGGATTTTTTCTTGGAGAGAACAAGGTTTATGTAGGAATAATGAGATTTCACGAAGAAGTTGAACTTGAAAAAATTAGAGAAACTATAAATAAAAAATTTAAAGGGAAAATTATACAAAAACCCCCGGTAAAATCAAGAGTAAAAAGAGTTTTAAGAGAAAGAGAAATTGTTTATTTTGAGATACTAGAACAAGATGAAAATGGAAAGGACTTTTTGTTTAAAACTGAGGTGCAAGGGGGCACTTACATAAGAAAACTGATAGATGATTTGGGAAAAGAGCTTGGAATAAATGCACACATGCTTGAATTAAGAAGGGCAAGAGCAGGGATATTTGATGAAGATGACAAATTATATCCTGCTACAAATTTATATGACTTTGAAAAAGCTGTTGACGAATATAATAATGGTAA
>CAYIHJ010000022.1:0-9286 GCA_964363245.1 Candidatus Woesearchaeota archaeon
TGTAACTCCTCTTTCTCTTTCCTCTTTGATTTTATCCATAACATACGCAAATTCAAAACCAACTTTTCCATGTCTTTCAGCTTCTTCTCTAAGCTTCTTCATTTCCATTTCAGAAACAGCCCCAGTGTCGAAAAGTAGTCGTCCAACTATTGTTGATTTTCCAGCGTCAACGTGTCCAACGAACACGATGTTCATATTTGGTTTTTCTCTAGCCATTTTTTACAATACTTAATAAAAAAATAGGTTTATAAACTTTTTGTAGAGAAAAAGTCCGTCGGGATGAAGCTCGTCGGAATAAAGTTATCTAAAAGTATTTAAAATGATATTTTTTAGACAAAATATGATGCAAAAAGGAAAACTAATACATTGCAATGGGATTGTGGATTGTATTGAACCCAAGGAAGAAGGATATAGGCAGGAAAATGGAATTGACATAAATTCTTTCAGAAACATTTTCTTCAAAGATTTTGAGTTAAATTATATTCTTGATATTGCTCTTGCAAAAAGGATTCATTTTCATATTGCAACACACACTAAAGCAACAAGCACTTGCCAAGAAAAAGCAGATATCACAGGACTTCCTCTTGAAAGGGTTATAAAAGGATATTATTTGCAAGACAACGATAATGGAAATTCTTATGGGCTTATGATTCCTGGAAACAAAACATACAACAAATATATGGTCGCATCTTTTCTTAATATAAAACCTGAAGAAGTAGAAACAAGAATTTCGAGGTCTAAATGGCTTCCTGTCCATATTGAAGCAGGAACAGTTCACCCTTTTGTCAATGAAAAAAGTTTTAATCTCCCAACCAGCGACGGAAAACTTGAAAAAATAATTTTTGATGAAAGAACTATAGAAAAAAGAGATTCTGAAGGAGGACTTGATGATTTTTCATTCACCGCTCATCCAAGCACAGGTTATGATAATCATAGACTTTCTATACAAATAAATTATAGCGACGCCTTTAGAATATTAAGCACTGCTTTCCCAAAAAGAATTTTCTTCGCAGATATTGTTTGAGAATAATTAAGAATTAATATTTACTGATTTTCCGCAAGTCCCTTACGCTGTCTTATCTTTCTTATAATATCTACTTGAAGATTTGTAGGAACTCTTTCAAACATCTGGTCTGCTAAAGATGAGTTTCCTCTTCCCTCTGTTGCGCTTCTTAAATCATTACTCCATCCAATCATTTCTGCAACTGGAAGTTTTGCTTTTATTTCAACACCAATTTCTTCTTGCTTTACTTCAAGAAGCTGTCCTCTCTTACCACCAACTAATTTTGTAACAGTTCCAAGGAATTTTTCAGGCACATCTATTACGTGAACTTGTATAGGTTCAAGAAGCGAAGAGTTTGCTTTTTTCATACACTCTTTTATTGCTTCTCTAACAGCAGGATAAACTTGAGCAGGACCTCGATGGATCGGATCTTCGTGAATTCTTGTATCCATTAAAGAAACCTTCATTTTAGTGCAAGGCTCTCTAGCCAATGGACCAGCGTCTATAACCATCTCAAACGCGTCTATAACCATCTCAATTACTTCATTGATTCTAACTTCTCCTCTTGTCTGGTCAAGGAAAATATTTCCTTTGTAAACATCTCTTATACTTCTTATTGTGTCTCCATCCCAGCCAAGCTCTGAAAACTTATCAAACTGTTCCTTATTTTTCTTTTTGATTCTTCCTTCGGGAATATCTCCAGCTTTTATTGCTTCGTAAATATTTGCCTCAAGAGGTTCTACTTTCATGTAAAAGCTGTTGTGTTTGTTCGGACTTCTTCCTTCTAGTTCAGGAGATTCTTTCTCTATAGTTTCTCTGTAAACAACAATAGGTGCAGAAGTTTTTATTTCAAGTCCTTTCTCAGTCACTATTCTGTTCTCTATAATTTCAAGATGAAGCTCCCCCATTCCAGAAATTAAGCTCTCTCCAGTCTCTTCGTTTATAGTTACCTTTAGTGAAGGATCTTCCTTTGATACCTTTCTTAATATTTCAATGAGTTTTGGAAGGTCTGACATTTTCTTTACTTCAATTGCTTTTGTTATAACCGGCTCGAATATATGCTTCAATTCCTCGAAAGGAGTCTCTGGCTCTGCTGTAACTGTTTCTCCTGCCTCTCCAGTCACTCCTGCAATTGCAAGGACGTTTCCAGGCCCAATACTTTCAATTTGCTCTGGCTTTATTCCGTTGTATACAAAAAGCTGTTGTATTTTTTGTTTTTGCTTAGCAAGATTTAGATAAACATCTGCTCCTAACCTAAGGGTTCCTGAAAATAATCTTCCTGCTGAAATTTCTTTTCCGCTTCTTGGATCAATAACAATTCTTGTGATTACAAAACCAACTTTTCCATTTGGATCACAGCTCATTAAACTCTTTCCAAAATCACTATCTAAATCTCCTTTCCATATCTTGGGGATTCTATATTTTTGTGCATCAAGAGGGTCTGGTAAGTGTTTTACAGCCATGTCTAAAAGAACTTCGTAAAGAGGTGCATTCTTCCAACACCATTCTTTTCTATCTTCTTCAGTCATTTCATAAAGAGTGAATATGTCTTTGAATGTAATTCCTTTCTTCTGCATGAAAGGTACTGAAAGAGCCCAGTTTTCCCTAGCTGAACCAAACGCAACGCTTCCATCTTTTATGTCAACCAACCATTTTTCCTTGAAGTCAGCGTCGGCAATCTTGCTAACTAACTCATTAAATTCGTGGAAAATCTGGAAAAATCTTTCCTGCATTTTTTCTGGTGTTAATTTCAATTCTTTGATTAGTCTGTCAACTTTGTTTATGAATAGAACTGGTTTAACTCTTTCTCTAAGTGCCTGTTTAATAACAGTTTCTGTTTGTGGCATTATTCCTTCAACAGCACAAACTAATACAATTGTTCCATCTATTGCTCTCATTGCCCTTGTAACGTTTCCTCCGAAGTCAACGTGTCCAGGAGTGTCAATAAGATTGATTAGATATTCGCTTCCGTGGAAATCGTGAACCATAGAAACATTTGCAGCGTCAACTGTCATAAGTCTTTCTTGCTCGTCAAGATGTTGCCACGTGGCCATTCCCGCATCTAAGCTACCAGCAGACTTTACAGCCATATGTCCTGATGCAGCAAGAAGGTTGTCAGTAAGTGCGGTTTTTCCGTGGTGGATGTGTGCAGATGTTGCAATATTACGAATATGTTTTTGATCCTTGCTAAGTCTTTTTATCTTGTCAAATTGTGTTTCTTTGTCTGCCATTTGAATGACGTCGCTACGGCGTTCATTCACGAAATTCATAGAATTTCAGTGTTTGACAAAACCGTAGGTTTTGTTTAATTATTGAACTAAATAATGAAGAAAAAAAATGTTTTTAAAGCTGTTGGTTGAGATTAATTACAATAATCTTTAAAAATGAAATGGAACTACCTCGTCAATGGTTAAATTAGAAAAAGAAGTTAGGAAGTGGCAAAATGTTTGGGAAGTAACCAAAGCAGTAGGGGAAATTGGTGTTTACGCAGGAATAATAGGATTAGGATACTATATAGGAAAAGAAATTGCGAACGAAGGAGTTTTTGGTGCAATATTAGCAGGAGTAGTATGTACCTATCATCAAGATGCGAAGAACGGAGTTTTTGATGATGTTGACGTAGAAGGATTGTGATTGAAACTAATTTTAATAAAAATAATTATCTTGCAGAATCAGCTTGCTTCTCTTTATCGAACTTGTGAGAGAAACGTAGAAAAAAGTTTAACGAGCGCTATCAGCTTGTTTTTCTGACTCGTTCTTCTTCTTCATTGCTAGGCTTTCAAAGTTACTATCATGAGCTAGAATTATTTCCTCTGCCAATGCTGTAACAATATCTTTCTTCTTTCCAAATGCCTTGTCTGAAGCTCCATGGATTATATTCTTTAGTGCAAGATTAACTCTTCTTATTGGAGAAACATCAACTGCTTGGGGATATCTTGCTCCACCATATTCTATAACCGTGATTTCATCTCTTGGTGCAGAATTTTCAATTGCTTTTACCAGAACAGCAATAGGATTTTTCCCAGTCTTAGTTTCAACAATCTTCAAAGCCTTTAGAACTGTTCCCATGTTTTTTGAATATTTCCCTGTATTTCTTCCCAAAATTATTTTATGTTTCTTTCCTCTATGTCCAGCGACGGCAAGTCTGTTCATCAATCTCTCAACTATGTTAACTTTTGTCTGTCCCATTTTTGTAACGTTCCTCCCTTGACTCTTAAGTATTAATTTTGGAGAAAGATTTATCACAGCTCTCAATCCAGGGTCTTCTATTTTAATCTCACTTAAATCATACATATCGAATATTTTGAACTCTATTGGTTTTTTGTCTTCGTTTTCCATCTTACATTATCCTCTCCACATTTATTTTGCTTCTTTCTTCACTAATTATATTCCCTTTTTCTTTGCTAATATAAGTTCTCCTATATCCTTTGACCCTATCAAACTCTGAAATCTTATAAATTTCAGAAGAGAAATTAAGTGGCCCAACCATTATTACATCTGAGTATCTTCCATTGTCAGACAATAGTGTTAACTTATTACTAACTTTTCTTTCAACAACAACTGCACCTAAACTTTGTGTCATTTTATCTTCTACCTTTCTCTATCCAACCTTTCCACAATCTTCGGAGAGGCTGATCATTTACTTGAATAACTTGGAATCTAATTCCGGGAATGTCTCCCTTTATTCTTCCCTGTCTTCCACCAATTCTTTCTATCATAACTTCATCGTGTTCATCTATGAATTTTTGTGCGAGATTTCCTGGTATGAATGCGGTAATAACTTTACTATTTTTTGTAAGCTGAACTTTGCAACACTTTCTCATTCCAGAGTTAGGCTGACGTGCTTCTTTTTGAACTTTCTGAAGAACTATCCCCTTTGCTTGATTAGCTCCTTCCAGTGGATCAGATTTTGCATAAAGGCCTAGAACTCTCGTCTTGTAGCTCTTATCCTTCCATCTGAACTTTCTTCTTACCTTCATTAATTTTGCTGCGTTTCTTAATCCCATTTGAGTATAATATAGTGTTGAAAAAATAGTTTATAAAGTTTCTCTGTGGTCAAACTATCCTGAAATCCTTGCTGAAATAATCCTTGATTATCTTTTGCATTTCTAGGAATCTTCTTTTGTTTCTTCCAATAAGAGCTGCTTTACTCTGACTTCCTGCCGTAAGAATTATCTCGTGGTCATTTATGTTTAAGTCCTGGAATCTTACAGGACTGACTATTGCTTCTATGAACTGCTTTGCGTGATATAATCCTGCTGGAGTTGGAATAACTTTTATTTTTCTTCTTAGAATTTCACTCATTGTCTTAATGTTATCCCCCCGTTCTCCTATTGCAGCACTAATTAAATGTCTTGGAACACAGAAAACAATAAAATCGTTATATGGAAAGCAGTATCTTGTTTGAACTCTTGTTATTTTCTCAAACAAGTTTAAGTATCTCATGTCCTGCATATTTATTGTGCTTGTCATGTTATTATCGTAAATTCTCGAGGATTATTTATTTTATAAATTTATAGTGTATTAAAAATTGATAATAAAAGTTAATGAAGAAATCTTTTTACATTATCACCTTATTTACTTATTAGTCTCTTCGATTATTTTCTTCTTAACTTCCTTCTTCTCTGACTCATCTTTCACAAGAGAACCTATAACCTTAACCAAAAGTCCAGGAAGTCCTGTTCCCACAGGCACAGGTTGGTTAAGGATTATGTTTTCAATGACACTTGATAGTTTATCTCTTGCACCTTTAACAGTTGCATTCACGAATTGCTTAACAGGTGTTTCGAAAGTTGCCCTTGCAAGTATAGATGCCTTCTGAGCAATTATTCCCATTCTGGTTACACCCTTGACATCCCCTGTGTTTGTCATCGCATCAGCAACCAACTTAAGATGTCTCATATCAATATCAAGTCCCTGTGTGTTAAGAACTTCATAAATTTCGTTTATTATAAGTTGCCTTGCAGCCTCTATTCCAAAGACTTCTTGAACTTCATAAAGGTCGTTTGAAATTAATTTCTCAGGGGCTATTTCTTTGAATTTCATTATTTCTTTCATGTTTGTTCCCAACGTGATGACCACGAAATTTATATCACGCTTGACTATGATAACTTGCTTTACATCTTTTATTCCAGAAATTATTGTCTTCTTTAGTTTTTCCTTCAACTTGTAAATTTCCTTAAAGTTCATTTCAGATGCATTCAAACTTATCCCATCTTCTTTTTCCTTAACCTTCAACCCAATTTTATTAAGTTTTTCAGCAACTTTCTTTGCAGAGGTATGAGTATGTCTTAATGCTTCCTTATCAAGTTTTATTTCTATTCTCTTATCGCTGAAGTTAAGGTTTATTTCAGATGATATTTCTTCTATGGTTACTTCCTTTATTTTTTCAGCAAAAGTTCTAGCTTCTTTTTCATTGTTGTACTCTTTCTTAAGATGTATTTCCATCTTAGGCGAGGAAGGCTTCTTTCTAGTATCAAATATTTCTATAAGTCTTGGAAGTCCCTGAGTGATCTGCATTTCAGTAACTCCGGCGAAGTGGAAGGTTCTCAAGACCATCTGTGTTGAAGGTTCTCCAAAGGATTGTGCCGTGACTATTCCTATTGCTTCTCCAGGTTCTATATCTCCATCTAAATGTAATTTAGAGACATCTTTCCCATCATCTCCATATTTATACTGGATTACATTGTTGTTGCTATCTCTTACTGTATGGTCATATTCAACTCTCAAGTCTTGTAGAGCATTTGCAAGTCTTCTATACAAGTAACCAGACTTTGGAGTTCTTAATGCAGTATCCATCAGTGTTGCTCTTCCAGTCATCGCTCCGAAGAAGAATTCATCTGGTCTTAATCCTTTTATGAAAGGAGTTCTTATGAATCCTTTTGACCTTGGTGAAAGATCTCCTTTCTTGAAGAAAGATAGCGTCCTATTTGAATATCCTATATCAATTCTTTTTCCTTCTAAGTCCTGCTGTCCAACGCAACATGCCATTTGAGTAATATTCAAAATATTTCCACCACCCCCAGAATTTATCATATGTGTAACTGGATTGTCTTTTGGAAATTCTTTCTTAACAATTTCCCCTATTCTCGTTCTTATTTCGTTTAGAACCTTTAGTATTCTTATTTCTCTAGATTGTTCAAGTGTTTTTCCAGGAATTATTTCAAGTGTTCTGTTTTTGAATTCTCCAACTATTTCTTCTGTTCTCTTGATGGCTTTTTCTATTACCTCTTCGCTCATCTTTATTATATTATCCTCTAAGTCCAAATCATTCAATGAAAGAGATATCCCCCTATCTGTAAGGAAGTTTTTCCCAAGATTAAATGCTCTTTGAATGCTTTCAAAAGCTTCATTTCTTCCCTTTGCCCTATCTATTTCTTTTATAAGTTCTCCATCTTCAACCCCAAATACAGTTTTGTCAATTATTCCCTTTACAACTTCTCCATCTTTAATTTTTATTGAATCATTTGAGAAATCTACTTTTGGAAGTATCTTTGAAAATATTTCATTTCCGCTGACTGTCTTTTTTGAAAATTGATAATCTACTCCTGTTCTGTAAAGAAGTTGGTTGGCATATTCTCTTGAGAATTCCCCAAGTCCAAGAAGATAATTTCCAGTTATAGAGTCAGTAACACATCCTATGAAACTAGTGTTATTTTTAGGAGAAATCAAATTCTTTTTTACATCAAGTAAGATTTTTGTTTCTGCTTTTGCCTCTTCTGTCTGTGGGGAGTGTATATTCATTTCATCTCCGTCGAAGTCAGCGTTATATGGGAATGCTGCAGCGGGATGTAATCTAAATGTTCTTCCAGGAAGAACTCTTACATAATGAGCCATCAGACTTCCTCTGTGAAGGCTTGGGTGTCTATTGAAAAGAACTATATCTCCATTCTGAAGATGCCTTTCAACAATATAACCAGGAACTATTTCATTTATTATTTCTTCTTTTAATTCAAGTGTTATCTTTTTTCTTTTTCCGTCAGGTCTTATTACATAATTTGCACCAGGGTATTGCTCTCCAACTTGAATCATTTTCTTTAGCTTTTCCATATTCAAGTCATTCACGGTTTCAGCAACTGTAACTATCTTAGCTATCTCATAAGGAATTCCAACTTCATTTATTTCGATTGAAGGATCTGGTGAAACAACTGTTCTTCCAGAATAATTAACTCTTTTACCAGCAAGGTTTTTTCTTATTCTTCCTTCTTTTCCTTTTATTCTTTCAGTAATTGTTTTCAAAGGTTGTCCGCTTCTGTGTCTTGCAGGAGGAATTCTCGCAACTGTATTGTCAAAGAAAGTTGTAATGTGGAATTGAAGCAAGTCCCACAAATCTTCTATAATAACTTCAGGAGCACCAGCGTTCAAATTTTCCCAAAGTCTTTGATTTGCTCTTATTATATCTGATAATTTATGAGTTAAATCGTCCTCGCTTCTTTCTCCTGTCTCAAGAATAATGCTAGGTCTTATTGTTACTGGAGGAACAAGGAAAACAGTAAGTACAGCCCATTCAGGTCTTGCTGTTTTTGGATTAACTCCAACTTTTACCAATTCATCGTCGGGAATTGCAGCCAAAATCTCTCTAACTTCTGTTGGGAATATTCTTGTTTTTCCTCTGTAGAAATTTGTTGGCTTGTCAAGTTTTATTTTTTCATGTGGAGAACCGCAATGAGGACACTTTTTAGCATCTTTTGCCTTCTTAGCTCTTTGACTTGCGGATAATCTGAATAAATCCTTATCCTCGACAAGTAATTTTTTACATTCATAACAGAAACATCTCAATCCCATTTCCATAAGTGGAACATATTTTATATGAATTACAGCTCTTGCAAGGTCAATACTTCCAAGATGTCCAAGACATTCCTTCAATCTTCCTCCACAAGTTCTACATCTTACTCCCGGGTCAATTGCTCCAAGCCTCAAATCCATAAGTCCACCATCAACTGGATAACCATCTATATCATAAAGTTCAGGCGTGACTATTTTTGCAACAGAAATTCTTTTTATCTGATCTGGATTGAACAACGCGAATCCAAGTTCCCCTATTTTTTTTCTTATCGGTTTATTTCTCATTTTTTAGTATTTTACTCGTACTTATTCTTCAATTTAAATGTCGTGTGAATATGTAGTCCCTGAAGTTCTTCCAAAAGCAACTTGAAAGCATATGAAACCTCGACGGGTTCAACTTCCTCGCTGTTGCATATAGGACATGAAATTTTATTTCTTATGCTATCTTCTATTGCAATTGTTCCGCACTTTGTACAAATGTGAAGAACAACTTTATCT
>CAYIHJ010000023.1:0-9273 GCA_964363245.1 Candidatus Woesearchaeota archaeon
CAAGGAAAAAAACCATATCTGTTCCTAAGAAAAACAAAGAGATAAGAGCTATGGCAGCTCCAGAAGCTATTGCAATCCAATGTGTTTTTTTTATTTCCATTTTATTTTATTCACTAGGTTGTCTTAGGTGTAAGAAAGTTAGGAAAAAGATATTCATAGTTACAACTCCAAGGACCATCATTAAAGTGATTGCTCCGGTGCTCAAGCCTATTCCCAATCCTCCTATTTTAAGCATCATAAGCAGAAGCATAAGTATCATAGGGGCTGCAACGACGACGCTTATATAAATATCCATAAAAGTTTCAGCTGCCTTTGCCTGTTTTTCTTTTTCAAGTTTGTGTTCAAACAGCAAACTACTTGCTCTTTTATCAAAATAATCAGGAAGATCTCCTCCAGAAGTAATAGCAGTCGCCAATCCATTAAACAAATCAGTAAGTTTTCTGCTAGGGCTATTGTAAGCCATATTTCTTAGAGCCCCAACAACATCATAACCATACACGTTCACCTGATTTAAGAGTTTTGTGAATTCTTTAGTTATTGCAGGATATTCTTGAGTTGTTATTATAATTTCAAATATTTTAGTAAGATCTATCATTGAGCCAGAGATTGCGGCCATATTTATTGTAGCAAAAGGAAGTTCTTGATTTATTTTTGCTTCTTCAGCTTTTGTTTCAAGAGAAGGATAAAAGTACATTGCAATAAAAGTTGCCAGAGGAGCAAAAATTACTATCCAAAAAACTTTAAGGAATCTCAATCCTATGCTTTCTGTTGTTAATGTTATTATTGGCAGTGCAACCCCTATATTAAAAAACAAAAAGAACAAGAATACAAAAAACCCAGCCACTGTTGCCAACAAAGTAGTATATAAAATAAGAGAGACATAACTTGGAAGAACAAATTCCATATTTGCTTTTATAAGGTCCTTCTCAAGAAGTTTGAAATATCCTTTTTTCACTATTTTTCTTGAAAAGTCAGCAAACATTTTACTTGCACTTTTTATATACCAGCTTGGTTTCTTTTCTTTTTTTATGATTTCCTTTTTCTCTTTTCTCTTTAATCTTTTCAAAGTTTCTTTTTCAAGTTCAGAGGCATCGTACTTATAGTCTTCGTTTTCTTCTTCAATTTGTTCAACTTCTTTTAAAGAAAATCCCGGGCTTTGCTGAATAAATTCAGGTTCATAGTTTTGTGGAGGTACGGAGACAGGTAGTTGTTGTGTATTTGGTAAAGGAGAATTTATTGTTAGTTCATCAAGAGAAGAAATAATTTCATTTTTCACCTTTTCAAAGTACAATTCAAGGGTTTTTACGTGAGAAGAAATCTTTTTTTTATCATTATCATTTGCAACAGCCAAAGAATTCTGCATATTTTTAATTTCCTGAATAACTTTTATTTCAGTCAAAATTTTCTTCTTCAAATCTGTCAAAGGACCTTCTACTTTTTTTATCATTTTTATAAAATTTCAGCTATTCTTTCCTGAATCTTTAGAATTATTTTTTTTGATTTATTAAATGCTTGCGCATCATTTTTTCCATAAGATTCATCAAGGGTATCACTGGCTTCTTGCAGAGATTTTATCAACTGTTCCAAGATTTCGAAATCACCTTTTTCCATTATTAAATTCAGCCGAAATGTATTATTAAATATTTTGTATTATTGTTTAGAATTAGTTCCTTATTCCACTCCAAACCTCTTCAAAACCTGCTCTGGCTTCTTGTAATACTCAATGATTGTTTTTTGGATTTCCTCAAAACCAAAGATCCCTTTCTTGTAAAGATTGTATATAAGCTGTACTCTTTTCCTGAACTCAAGTTCAAGTTCTTCTATCCTCATTCCATATCTTTTAGTTATCTTCTCAAATATTTTACTATGTCTTTTGAAGTAGAAATAGTCATCCGATGCATTCCATACAAAAGGGGTATTTGTTATTGCTATTCCCTCTGGATTTACATTTATTATCTCAACTATCTCTTTCAATCTTCTTGTTTCTTGTTTATCTACTATTGCATGGGTCATTATACATACACAATCAAGAACGTTAAGCAAAGTTGGAGAAAGTTCAATTGGAGGAGTTTCAAGTCTTTTTATAAGAGTGTCAACAGAATCAGCGTGGATTGTGCTTATTGAAGAGTGTCCAGATGCCATTCCCTGAAACAGAACAGAAGTTTCCTTTCCTCTTACTTCTCCTACAATTACATAATCGGGGTTTTGTCTAAATGAACTCTTTAGTAAGGTAAAAAGACTTATTTCTCCAACCTCTCCAGTTCCAGTAGCCGTTCTTACAACGCTTGGAAGCCAGTTTTCTCGTGGAAGATTTAATTCCCTGGTGTCTTCTATACTTACAACTCTTGCTTCTGGCGGGATGAAGAATGCAACAGCATTTAGTAAAGAAGTTTTTCCGGAAGATGTTCCTCCTGTTATAAGTATATTCATTTTATACTGAACAAGGAGCCAAAGATATGCAAGCATTTCAGGGCTTAATGTTTTGAAAGATACAAGTTGTGTAGGCGTCCATGGATTTTGAGTGAATTTTCTTATTGTGAAAGTTGGTCCACGAGATGATATATCTTTACTATAAGTTGCATTTACTCTGCTTCCATCAGGCAGACTAGCGTCAAGTATCGGGTTTGCATATGAAATGTATTTTCCAGTTCTTTGTGAGAGTTTTTCAACAAAACTTGCAAGGCTATCCATATCTGTAAATACAAGATTTGTTTTCATATTTCTATATGTTCTATGAACAATATATACGGGAGTGTTAGCCCCGTTACATTCTATATCTTCTACAAAATAATCCCTAAGTAAAGGTTCAACTTCGTTAACTCCAATAAAATCTCGACAGATGTAGTAATAAATTTTTTGATAAGTTTCGTAAGACATTTTCATTCCAAATTCTGTCGCAAGAAGTTTAAATCTCTTGTCTAGATATTCTAAAAGTTTTTCCTGATTTTTTTCAACAACAGAGTCAAAATTAATTATATCTCTCATTGCATCTATTACCTGATTTCGGTATAATTCTTCTGTTTTGTCAAGAACAGGTTCTTCTATTTCATAAACAAGCTCGTAAATCTTTGGATCCCAATATATATGAACCGATGCAAAAGGAGCTATCAAACTATATCTAACATCTATCTTTGTTTTATCAACCACTTTCTTTAGTGGAGGAAATGTAGGAGAGAAGTTTATTTCCACTCTTGGATAAGTCATTATGTCTTGAGTTGTTGTCATTTTTTATTTTTCTTACTCTTTTTTATTTTGTTATAAATGTAAATGATTAAGCAGGAAATTAAGAACCAAAAAATTAAATCAAACAGCAAATAATCTAAATAATTAGTTGAAAGACATCCTCCGAATTGTCCAGCAACTAACCCATACGTACAAGCATATCTATAAAAAATGAATGGAAAACCATATGCAAAACCATTAATAATTTTACGATACCCTATTATCACATTAGAAGATAATAAGGTTAATACTATTGTTAATATAATTTTAGTCCAACTTAATTTAAAAAATTCTTTAATTTTCATTTTAACCCACATCAAAATTTATTATTGGTTTATTTGCTGCGTCTTTTCCCTCATTTGATATGAATATTCGATAAGGGGCAGAGGACTTGCCAATGTTTTTTAATTCATTTCCTCCTCGATAAGTAATATTATACAATCCAGAATAATTTTGGGTCATATTTATCACAAAATCATCCGCTTTTTCTCTTGTATGTATTAATATGTTTCCTTCAAAAACATCTTGGCCTGGTTCACTGTATAAATAAGAACTTTCAATCTCAAAAATTAATTGATCATTTGCTGCATCAATTTTTAGTTCCCCATTATTTATTCCAATTTCCACAAGTCTTTTATTTCCGACTCCACCTTGGGCAAGAGAAAGAAAAACACCATTTAGGTCTTTCATCACTCCCAAAGATTGTTCTATAAATGCCTTATCCCGAATTTCTTTAATTTTTGGTTGGGCGATTGCCAAAATAGCACTTATTAATACAAAAGCTATTAGAGTATAGATTACAGTTTCCACCCACATCTGTCCAGATTTGTCTTTTATCATCTCTTTTTTATCCTATTCACTTATTAGTTTTTAAATAGAATTTGATTTAAATAGTTAATGACTGCGAACGTGAAAAGAAACTCTTATTGTGGTAAAGTCATTTTTAAGAAAGTAATGCTGCACAATCATCAAGTCGAGAGATGGTATCTGCAGAACCACATTGATTATCATTTATGATTGGGATTATACTAACAGCTGTTGGACTTGAGGTTATTCCTTCAAAGAAATAAGTTACTCCAGAATTCTTGTTAGGCATCTTTACCCCTCCCCACGTGCATCCTAATTGTGTTTGACATGATTGTTGTGTTGTTATACTTAAACAAGGTGTTACAGTTGCAGTACAAATATTTCCTCCAGGATTCCAAAAGCATCCAGCTTGGGCACCACATGTTCCACTAGTAAGAAACTGCCCACAAGGTGTTGCAGTTCCAACACATTTTTCGTCAGGATAATATTTTATATTTGAAAGAGTTTGGTAGTTACCAGTAAGAGTTGCGCTATCTGAACTTCCTTCAAAAGAAATAGAGACTAATATTGCGTCAATATCTATATCTCCAACGTTAACTGAAAATTGGACTTTTTTTGATGTTGAATTGTAGCAGGTGTAATCATTATTTAATTTTACTTGATCAAGAACTCCAAAACAAGATTGGCTTTCTTCCAAGTTTTCTCCTATTAAATTGCTTATTATACCCCAAACCAATGCTCCCATTGCAACAGTTATCGCCAGTATTATCACAGTAGCGAGAACAGTTGACATTCCAATATTGTTTTGTTTCGTCATTTTTTCTTTTTCTTACCTCTTTTTATTTTATCGTAGATGTAAATAATTAAGCAGGAGATTATATAAGAAATTATTAAGGTTAATAAGGATAATAAGAAAGCTGCAACATTATTGGAATAAACTCCCGAATATGGGAATATAAAGTTTCCAATATTATAAAAAAATTCTTGTGTAAAAAAATTGATAAAATAATAAAGACTATAATAAAAGGGGGGACATGGAGCCACAAGGCACATTGGTTGTGTTTTTACTATAGGAACAAAAAGAATTGTTAAAAATAAAATTATTGTTAATATAATCTTAGTCAAACTTAATCTAAAAAATTCCTTAATTTTCATTTTACTCTATTGCCAGTTCCTGTGCAAACTCATCAGTGCATGTGTAAAGTTTTTCCTCTCCAGTATCCTCTGATATTCCAACTAAAACAGGAATAAGAAGTACTTTTTCAGCACCCCCAATATAACTAGATAAAGTAGTAGATGAGAAAGTACCACCAGGATTTAATCCCTTATCAGGCCAATTTGAATTCGCGACGTCTTGTAAGTCTGTTGTCTCGTAACTTCCAGCCGTAAATATCCTCATTTTTATACTATAAAATGGAACATTTCCACTATTCAATATATATAATTCTCCTGAAGAGTAACTAGATTCAAAAGTAACATCACTACAAACTAGTTCAACATTTGTCCCATCAAATTTTGTTATTGCCTCTTTGTTTATGTTTCTAAACCAAACAAAAATGATTAGAGCTATAACCACAACCATTGAGATAAGTAAGACTGTTGCAATTACAGGAGAAACTCCGGCTTTGTTTTTTTCCATCTCTTTTCTCATGTTTAAATAAACTTATTTGAATTTATAAATCTTAAGTTAAGCTTGATTAGTAAAGCAACAACAGATAGGTAGTTGTCCGTTTTGGTTAGTGCAAATATTATTTCCTCCACCTTCCACGGTTCCCCCACTGCTTCCACATTGTCCAGTATTAGAAGTACAAGAACTGCTTGTATATGGAGGATTATGTTGTAAGCTAATGCAATAATTAGTGCATCCAATTCCCCCAACTATTGGTTGACATGAACCAGAAATACAAATATTATTGAATGGACATTGTGCTTGTTGTCCTTGACAGGCTGTAGGCTCTTGTGCACAAGTTTCTCCAGTATTACATAAACCATTTCCGATAGATGTAGTGGCTGTTTGACATGTTGAAGAGCAATAATTACAGCTACCTCCAGAAGGTGGTGTACACGCAACCCCATTATTTCCTGCATCATCACAGACTTCTCCGTTTGAAGGTTCTATAACACCATTTCCACAAGTAAAGTCTACACATTGACTTGTATTAAATGTACAAGAATTACATAATAAATCTCCATCATCAAATCCTTGAGTTATACAGGTTTGTCCATTCAAATCAGTTCCATCACAAAATTCTCCATTGTCTGTCACATTATTATTGTTACAAACTTCGGGAGTTTCTATTTGACAAGTTGAAGAACACCCATCCAAGCTTGCAGTGTTTCCATCATCACAAGTCTCTCCTGTTTCAACTGCCCCATTACCACAAACAGGTCCAATTATTGGTTCTCCTACATTCTGTTCTGTCCTGGCATCCACACAATTTGAAAATTTTTCCCTATTATTTTCCTCTTCTATTCTTATAGGAGTTATACTTACAAAGTATATTTCTCCTAAGGCAGATGGAATGTTAAAAGTGTGATTTGTTTCATCACCTGGCTCAAGTAAAATTCCTGACGCTGAAAAAAATAAAATAGAATTTCCAAGTCTTCTTCCCCCAGAAGCATTTGAATAATAAGTAGAAAGATCTAAGGTTGGTAACCCTTCTTCTGATTTATTAGAAGCATATATCAAATATCCTGCTTCATTAAATCTCCCATTATTCTTTAAAGTAAGAACTAATTTTGAGTTAGATAAGTTTCCAGCGTCTGGTGCAAAAGTTACTTCTTTTATAAGAATAGAAATACCATCTTGGCATTGTGGTGGTTCTCTTGGGAGATAGGTTTTCATATAATTATAAGCAATAACACTCATTACAATTGCCAAAGTTATAAGTAAAACATAACCTACCATCAAACTTACTCCTGATTTATCCAATCTTTTAATTCGTGATAACATAATTTTCTCCTCCAGCATTATCTACTATGACAAAATAAAAGTTTTCCCCTTTTTCTAATTCAAACAAATAATCTTCTCCATTAATAGTTATAATAATATTATTAGAAGGAGAATTAAATTCCTGCGAAGAAGTTTCTCCTGCGTTTATCTGCAAGTTACTCTGTTGTGTCCCTGTATTGATATGTATTAATGTATCTGTTTGAGAATATCCTACAACCTTTATCAAATTACTATTTCCAAAAAGAAAATAAAAATCTCCCCCATTTCTCACATAATTTATGTAATTACTTGTAAAGTTTCCCATCAAGTTTTTCATTTCTATCTGACTATAATTATTATATGTTCCAAAATCAAGTACTTTCTCACTTTCTATTTTTAGTTCTTCTCCAACTACCTGCATGGTTGTTGTTTCTTGTCTTCTGGAATAATTTGACATAGTTACAAGACTTATTATTATAACAGAAATGACTATTGCAGCAACGAGATAAAACTGTCCAGTTTTATTCCTCACAATTTCCCCTCTTTTCATCTTTCTCAAAAGAGAAATAGGTTTATTAAATTATTGAAAATAAATTATCTAAATGTTGATAATTTAAAGTGTTGACCCAGAGTTTTGCTCACAAATGACTACGCTTGGGCGTTTGTCCAGAATGGCCACGCATGGACGTTCGTTAAAAATAAGTGTAGACCCAGAGTTTTGCTCTAAATTGGCTACGCTTAGACGATTTTTCTCTAGAATGACGAAGCCTCGGCGTTCTTAAAAAATAAGTGTAGACCCAGAGTTTTGCTCATAGTTGTCAAAAAAGTTTCTCTCTAATCTTTCTCGGCTTTGCTACCCGTTAAGCATCTCGACAAATGTTTAGGGCTGCTCCGATCAAGGCCTGACCCATTTCGCATATGCAAGATCAAAGCGGACAAAACGTCAACGTCGGAATAGAGACTTATTGACGCACTAATCACGCCACTCCTTGCAGTCTGCCATAAAGCCCGTTTGCATATTGCAGGGGGCTAACCTGCTGACCTGGTCTACAAAAATAAGGATAATCGGTAGTTTTTAAGGGTTTCTAATAATTCTTCCAAACCACTAATTTTCCTTCTCTGTCTCTTAGGAAAAGACTTCCACCAGAATTTGCCAAGTCTAATTTAAACATTGCTTTTCCATTTGGTTGGATAATAGTTTGATTAAAAATAACCTTGTCTCTCCCTTCTCCTTTAATTGTCCAGTTAGTTACATCACAAGAAAATGAACAAGGATTTACTATAAAAGTAGAATTAACATTGATGCAGGATGAACAAATATGTTTTGATGGTTCACATAAATTAATTCTGTTGTTTAAGCAAATTTGCCAAGCATCTTCCAGTTCATCTGAATATTTATCTCTGCCATCATAGAAATAATAATTTGCAAATCCATTTTCCACCATCTCTACATTAATATTTCTTCCTTGGAAAAATAAGTATGCAAGAGTTCGATTATATTTATCTCTCCTGTCTTTTCCAAACTCTAGCTGAATTGTCTTGTTGAAAATATTTAACCCAAGAAATTCTTTTGCCTCTTCATAATATTGCTCTTTTCTCTCAGGAGTGTTAATTCCTAAAAGTCTAATATTCCCCATGTTAGATTCTATCGTGTCTCCATCTATTATTCTCTCAACAAAGACTTCTGATTTTGCCAAAAATGTTTTTTCAAGAAATTTATCTATTGCTGAGTAATTTAGAGATAGAATTGCAAGAATAACAAAAACCAAAATTAACTTATCAATATTCTTTATATCCATTAAGGGATTATATGTTCAGATGTTAAAAATTCTTCTTCATTTCAAAAATGCGGGTAGAAGGGTTCGAACCTTCGCAGGCACTAAGCCACAGCCTCTCTTAGCTCTCTTGAGAGAAGAGTGAAAACCGTAAGGTTTGCTCTTAAGGGCTGTCCGTTTGACCACTCCGGCATACCCGCATATTAAACCAACTTTTATTCCATTTAAAAAATTAACCTAAGAGGTTCAAAAGCCTCAGATGGGAGTTGCACCCATGACCTATTGCTTACGAAGCAATCGCTCTGCTAACTGAGCTACTGAGGCATAATCTAATAGTTTAGTAAGCCATATTTAAAGATTTTAGTAATATCTTTTTCCATTAAATTTATTAATGTTATTAGTCTTTTTTGATGATGAAAAGAGAGGTTGTTAAACTATTAAAGAAATCTCTTAAGGAATTAAAGATAGAATTAACAGAAGTCCAAATAGAGAAACTTGTAGAAATTCCTCCTGCTCCTGAGCTTGAGGATTATGCCT
>CAYIHJ010000024.1:0-9142 GCA_964363245.1 Candidatus Woesearchaeota archaeon
CATGAAAGAAATATATTTAGACAATGCTGCTACAACCAAAGTAAGTGATGAAGTTGTTAGTGCAATGCTCCCTTACTTTACGAAAGATTACGCAAATCCCTCTTCCAAGCACGAGGCTGGAAAGAAAGCAAGAGAAGCTGTTGAGAAGGCAAGGAAAACAATTGCAAACAAGATTGTGGCAAAACAAGGCGAAATAATATTTACATCTGGAGGGACTGAAAGTAATAATTTAACACTAAAGGGTTTGTTTTTTGCAAACTATCCATCTAAAAACCATATTATAACAACAAAGATAGAACATGATTCTGTGTTAAACACTTGTAAGTGGCTTGAAGGGAAAGGTGCTAAAGTAACTTATTTAGATGTTGACAAAGAAGGTTTTGTTGAAATAGAAGACATAAAAAAAGCAATAACTAACAAAACTTTTTTGGTTTCTGTTATTCACGGAAATAATGAGATTGGAACAATTCAAAATATTGCTGCGATCGGAAAATTATGCAAAGAAAAGAAAGTCTTGTTTCATACCGATGCTTGTCAAAGCTTCGCAAAATCTTTACTTAATGTGAACAAACAAAATTTAGATTTAGTAACCTTAAATGCTCATAAGATTCATGGACCGAAAGGAGTGGGAGCTCTTTATATTAGAGAAGGAACAAAGATAGTTCCTTTATTCCATGGGGGAGAGCATGAAAGGGGCTTACGTAGCGGAACGGAAAATGTGTCAGGTATTGTAGGTTTTGCAAAGGCTGTTGAGATAGCCAAGCAAAAAGACGTTGATAATATGAAAAAACTTCGTGATATGTTAATTAAAGATTTATTGGAGATTAGTGGAGCGAAATTAAATGGTTCTGTCGATAATAGATTATGTAATAATGTTAATATTTCATTCAAAAATATTAATGGAGAAACTTTGTTGAGTTATTTGGAGAATGAAGGGATTTATTGCTCTGCAGGAAGTGCATGTATGTCAAACTCTGGAACAAAAAGTCATGTTCTTATGGCTTTGGGATTAAATAATAAAGAAGTTGAGAGCTCATTGAGAATAAGCTTAAGTAAATATAATACTAAGAAAGAAGTAGAATTTGTTATTGATAAGATAAAGGAAATAGTTAAAAAGCTTAGGAAGATATAATTATTTATGGAAAACAAAAATGTAGGATATCTTTTGTTAGGTATCTCTGTTTTAATAATATTACTTATATTCTTATTCGGTAGTACTCTAAATGAGGCAGTTAGAAACAGTTGTTTTCTACAGCATGGTGATGTAACTTCTTGTGAGATGTTTGATACTGTAAACAAACAAACTTACTTATCTCTTGGTATTGTTGGTCTTATTATAATAATAGGGCTTGTTCTTATATTTACAAAACCAAAGGAGAAGATAATAATTAAAAAAGTTAAGGAAAAGAAGAAGAAATTGGAATTGAATGGTTTGGATGCAAAAGAGAGAGAAGTCATAAAAATTTTAGAAAAGGAGAATGGAACAATCTTTCAGGCAGAATTAATGGAAAAATTGTCAACAGGAAAAGTTGGAATTACTAGACTTCTTGATAAACTTGAGGCAAAACAACTGATAGAAAGGAAGAGGCGTGGAATGAATAATATTGTTGTTTTAAAAGATTAATCTATCATATATCGTCGGTATTAAATCTTGAAACTAGTTTCACCAAAGTGATTATAATAAACTAATTCTTGAAAAAGTCATGGAGAATGAAAATGGCATTAGAAAAATGAAAGGAGGAAAAACCAATACCGAACTCTATGTTCAGATAGGAATTCTTGCTGTATTGCTTTTAGTTATAGCCTTTAGTCTTGGTAAAGTTTATGGAAACTCCGGGACAGGCTCTGTATCTACTGGCATTGGCACTGTTTCAGCTTCAGAAATAATTCCAAAAGGAGAGCCGGCTATTTATGGCAGAGAATTGGAAGTTAAATATGATGACGTTTCTGCAAGTAACCCTAACCTGGCTGAATTGGCAATTCAAAAACTTTCTGCATACGAAGATGAGAAATTAAATAGTACACAAATGGAGAGATATGTTAAGATAGGAAGCTCAATAAGCTGTGAATATTGTTGTGGTGCTAAATCCATAATATTTTCAAATGGAGAAAGAGCTTGTGGATGTGCTCATAGTTATGCAATGAGGGGATTAGCTAAATATTTGCTTATTAATCATCCAGATATGACTGATGCAGATATTTTGAATGAACTTGGAAAATGGAAAGTTCTCTTCTTTCCAGGAATTCACGAACAGAAAGCAAAAGTTCTAGAAGCTAATGGAATAGACCCTACAAATTACATAAATTTAGCAAGTAATCTTTATAGGGGAGCAGAACAAGGACAAACAAGTGGAGGAGGTATGGTTGGAGGATGTTAATTTCTTTTTTATTTTATCCTCTTCTCCTTAACAAATAATAAAATGGAATGCTGTGGGACAAAAAAAGATGATGGGTGTTGCAAGGATCTAAAGAAAACCGAGATGAATCATTCGTCTAAAAGTCAAATGAAAGGAGGTAATTTTAAAATGGAAAAAAGAATTATGATTTGGATGGGTATAGGAGTGTTATTCTTGTTTGCACTATATTTTGCATTTCAGACGGGAATTAGTGGTGCAGGCGTAAGTGCTGGTACAGATTCCGGAAAGATAGATACAACCGGATGGTCTGAAAATGAAATAATGAATTATGAAATGCATGGAGTAGTTCCGGCAAGAATCTCATCTGGCGGAAATGGTGCATCAACTGGAAGCTCTGGCGGAATGGTAGGTGGTTGCTAATTAACTAAAATGGAAGAAAATTGCTGCGAGATAAAAGACGAGAAAAACAAGAATGTGAAAGATAAAAAAAGTAAAGCATGGATATTTGGGGTAGGTCTAATGGTTGTTGTGGTTTTATCTTTCTTCTTGTTTAAACCTGCTTCTATAGGTTATGCTACTCTTGAAGATTACAACCAACCTGTTCAATTTTACAAGTCAATAACTTGTGGATGTTGTGATGCCAATGCCAATTATCTAAAATCAAAAGGAAATTTGAATGTACAAATCTCTGAAAAAACAGATATTTCTGACATAAAGAAGAAATATGGGGTTCCATCAGAATTAGAATCATGCCATACCGCAATAATTGATGGATATTTTGTGGAAGGTCATATGCCATTAGAGGCAATTAATAAGTTAATGGCTGAAAAGCCAGACATAAAAGGAATTGCACTTCCGGGGATGCCTATGGGAAGTCCTGGAATGATGGGGCAAAAGCAAGGAAATTTTGTAATATATGCTGTTCACAATGATGGAACGTCTAGTGAATTTATGAGGATTTAGGTGGCATAATGAATAAAAGATTATTTCTCAGTTTTTTTTCTTTAATTTTTTTGGCCAGATTTGTTAGTGCACACTGTCCCCTTTGTACAATAGGAGCAGGAGCGGCTGCTGCTGGAGCTGTTTGGCTAGGTGTTAGTAAAGTGGCAGTTGCATTGTTTATAGGTGGCTTTGCAATGTCAATGGGAATGTGGTTTTCGAACATTATTAAAAAAAAGTATATTCCTTTTCAGAAAATATTGATTGTGATTGTTGTTTTCTTTACAACTATTCTTCCTCTATCGCCGATTTTTAGTGCAATAGGTCCGTTATATATTTCATTTATTGGGGATTATGGATTAACTTATGCGCTTAATTATTCATTAATAAGCAGTTTGTTTGGCGGACTCATAGTTTTTTCTTCCCCTTTCTTAAGCAAAAAAATAACAAATATTAGAGGTGGCAAGATAATTCCTTATCAGGGAGTTATGCTCACGCTTTCCTTATTAATAATAACAGGAGGCATAATTCAAATTTTAATATAAGATGGTATCAGATAATTTAAGTTTGACATTAATTGGAATAATGGTATTATTTTTTATGTTATTATTTGCTAAAAATTTATTTAAAAATAAGAAGAACTTTTGTGTAATTTGTATTTCAGTTAGTTTAACATGGATTGTGCTTTTAACACTCTATTTTCTGAACATTTTTACAGATAAATTAATAATTGCCATACTTATGGGGCATACCTCTCTTGGGTTATTTTATGTTTTTTATGAGAATCTTGGATTTTTCAAACTTCCTTTTTTATTGACAACTATAAGCATAATTTACTTTGTATTTGAAGGAATCATCGTTGAAAGTCTATATTTGTTGGGTGGGGTATGGATAATATTTTTCATTTTTGGCTTGTCCAAGAATAAAAGTTTCTCAAAGAAAATTATAGAATGTTGCAAAAAATGGTAAAGAATAATTCAGTTTTATATGGTTTATTAGCAGGTATGGGATTGCTTGTATTTTATTTATCAGTTGTCTCAATTTTTCAGGGAATTGAATTCGCCTTTCTTAATCTTAGAAGTTTATGGTATCTTATTTTTCCTTTAGCAGGAGGATTCGGAACACAAATTGGACTTTATACCTCAATAAGACATACTGCTGCGCTTACAGGAACAGTAGCTGGAACCGGAGGAATATCTGCTGGATCAATGGTTGCTTGTTGTAGTCACTTTTTGTTAAATATAATTCCGCTTATTGGATTTTCTGGTTTAGCTGTTTTTCTTATGAAGTATCAGCCATTATTTCTTGGAGTTGGAATTATTTCAAATGTTGCAGGAATAGGAATTATGATAAATCATAAAAATAAAATGAAATTAATGGAACATAAAAATGAAAGAAAATTGTGATACAAATCATATGTGGTTGATGGCTCTCGCATGTGGCGGAGCCTTTTTGCTTATTTTAGTACTTCCCATCCTTGGCTTGTCTAAAAACTGGTCTGTTGGGATTTCCATTGCTGTAATGATAAGTTTGCATATTTGGATGATGAAAGGACATTTGAATAATAACTCGACGAAAAAAAAGAGGAAGAATTAAAATGGATTGTTGCGCTGGTGAAAAGATTGAGAAAAAAGTATCCTGGGCTGGTTTAATCATTGCTATCCTCATAATCTCCTTACTTATACTTAGCGCTTTTGCTTTCCACTAAACCATAAAAATGAAAAATATAAACATCTCAAAAATTTCAAAGGGAACAAACGACTTCAAGATTGATATTAATGATATTATAGAAAACGTGCCTATAAATGAGATATCTAAGATTCCTAATTGTTGTGGAGCGTACGTGATTACTGTCAAGTCAGAGAAAGTTTATGTTGGCACGGCTAAGAAACTTAAAGAAAGAATACCTCAGCATAAACATTCAAAAGACAAAAATTTTGAAGGAGAGAGAATAGAGAAAGTATCGGTTTATCTTACTAAAACTCTTATGGACGCAGATATTTTAGAATGTTTACTAATTAGAGAACTAAACCCTAAATTGAATAGAAGGCACCAAACTGACGCATCAACGTGGAAGGAAATTTCCAAGGAAAAGCTGATATCAGGCACAACTGAAGAGTTAAAAGAAGTGTTAAACAAATTTGGTGAGAAAATCTTAACGCTTCCAGAAGTCAGAGAGATTCACAGAAAGAGTGGTTGGACCACTTATCAGATATCTGCAGGAAAAAACTTCTGCATTATTATTGTGAAAAAAGGTTTTCTACAGGTAGATATAAAAGTGGATAAAAATAAATTCAAAGACCCTCACAATTTGTCGCGTGAAATAGAACGAACTACACAACAGGCGTTCGACAGAAGAATAAAAATTAGTAATTCTAAACAATTGAATGACGTTTTCAATCTTGTAAGACAAGCATATGAATGTATTTGTGAACCAAAAAACAAAATAAAAAATTTAAATATTGAAAAGGGAGTTAATTATCATGAATAAGAATAAACAAATTATACTTTATGTTGTTGTTGGTTTGCTACTCTCTGGATTAATAATCTTAACATTTTTCCCAGGAATAATTCAGGCAATTAAAGATTCTGGAAGTTCTGGGCTTGACAAATGCAAGCCATCTCCAGGATATACAGAAGAATCTTGGAGAGAACATATGAGTCATCATCCAAACATTTATCAAGAATGTTTGACATAGAAAATAAATATTATACATAACATAAAAGGAGGTAAAAATGAAACAGAATTTAGGGAAAGTTGATAGAGTTTTGAGATTTGCACTGGCATTCTGGTGGCTAGGGCCTTTCGCATTAACATTTAGTGTCGAATGGGCAAATTGGGTTGTATTGTTTATAGGTGCTGTCTCTCTTTTAGA
Organism: Candidatus Woesearchaeota archaeon; assembly: GCA_964363245.1. Classification (GTDB taxonomy): domain Archaea; phylum Nanobdellota; class Nanobdellia; order Pacearchaeales; family GW2011-AR1; genus JAGVNG01. The sequence continues at coordinate 6,173 of CAYIHJ010000024.1, forward strand.
AAGTTTTACTGGTTATTGTTGGTTGCATGATGCTTTTGGGATACATAATAAAAATCAGTAATTGAAATTGAAAGGAGGTAAAACAAAATGAAATTAGAAGCTCAAAAGTTTTCAATCGCTTTAGCTGTGACAATGGGTATTATCTATGTAGTATGTGCAATATTCGTGGCATTATGGTCTGATTTTGCATTACAGCTTTTTGGATGGCTTGTGCATTTGGTTAATGTTGACAAGTTTGCGGGAGATGTCCAAATAACTGCCGTAGGATTTATTATCGGGCTTTTGCAGGCAATGATTTATACTTATGTCGGAGCACTTGTATTTGCATGGCTGCATAACAAATTTATGAAGAGATAAAAGAATAGAAAATTAAGATGGAATTATTTAACGAGTGGTTGGTTTTTTCTTTGATTTTATTAGGCATATGGTTTATTATATTCTCAATTAGCAAAAAATTTAGAAAAGAAATGTTTTTAGTTAGTTTATTCACTATGCCTTTTGGACTGACAGAACCATTATTTGTGCCAGAATATTGGAATCCCCCTTCCTTGTTTAATCTGGCAACAATAACCGGATTAGATATTGAAAGTTTTATTTTCAGCTTTGCTATTGGGGGAATTGGAGCTGTTTTATATAATATCTTTTTCAAAGTAAAACGTAAGAAAATGGACAAATATAAAATGCATAGTAAAATGCATAGATTCCATTTAATTTCATTGTTGTCTCCATTGTTCGTATTTTTGATATTTTATATTTTTACTGAATTAAATCCGATTTATTCTGCGAGTGTTGCGATGTTTTTTGGAGGAGTAACTACAATTTTATGTAGACCAGATTTGAAAAAGGAAGTCTGGATGGGGGGTGTTTTGTTCTTTTTTCTATATTTTGTATTTTTCTTATTTTTCATATTGATATATCCATATGCCGTTACAAATTTCTGGAATCTCTCGGCAATTTCTGGAATATTGATTTTTGGTATTCCTATAGAAGAATTATTATTTGCTTTTACATATGGGATGTTATGGAGTAGTGCCTATGAACATATTTTGTGGTATAATCTAAAAAAGCTAAACTAGTTGCACGAAAAGCTTTAAATACAAAATTTTGTTAAAAGAATTATGAGTGTCAAGGAATTTCTAAAATATGTTAGTGAAGAAGAAAATCTTTTTAGAACCCTCTTTATTTCATTATTAGCGTCTTTTTCTATATTAGCTTTGTTTTATTTTTTTGGACTAAAAAACATAAATAATTTTATTCCTAATTATGGTATTTATCTTTTCCTTGCAGTTTTAAGTTATTCTCTAATTCTTCTTTCAGCAAGACATGTTAGGACATACCGAGAATTTGCATGCATGTCAGGGATGATGATAGGAATGACAATAGGAATGATTGCAGGTTTTCTTTCAGGATTTTATATTGGTGCGACAAATGGAATGTTCTGGGGAAGTGTTTTCGGAATGACAATAGGAATATTGTTTGGGGCTTGGAACGGAAAATGTTGCGGAATTATGGGAACAATGGAAGGAATAATGGCTGGATTTATGGGAGGATTAATGGGAGCAATGACTGCTATAATGATGTTAAATGATAATATAAAATATATGGCTGTAATAGTTTTTGCCGTCTCGAGTATTATACTCTTTGGCCTGAATTATATGATTTACAAAGAAACTAGAGAAATTACGCAAAAAAACAAAGAGAATGTTTTCTTCATAATTTTTTGGAGTATCTTGCTTACAACAATAACAATATTGATGATGATCTTTGGACCAAGGAGCGTGTTGTTTGGATAATCTGACACATATAAAAATGAAAAAAATAACAATATACTTTATTTTAACGCTAATGTTAATACTTGCTGGAGGATACTTTTTATTAGGGGTAGGTTCTGCAGGTGATTCTGGCGTAGTTTCTGATGATTCTAATGGACAAATACAAAAAGTTACTCTTAGTATGAAAAATTACAATTATTATCCTAATACAATAACAGTAAAAGTAAATCAGCCCGTTAGCATAGTTCTTGACAAGAGTGTTGTTGGTTGTTATAGGTCATTTACCATAAAAAGTCTGGGTGTTGCTAAATATTCAAAAACTCCTGATAGTACTGTAGATTTTACACCAACTAAAAAAGGAACATTTAGGTTTGCATGTGCTATGGGCATGGGAACAGGAACATTAATAGTTGAATAAAATGAAAGGAGGCAAATAAAAATGAAAAATGAAAATTTGATTATAGGAATTGGAGTACTTGTATTTGTTGTTCTTCTATTCGGAGGATTTGGAGGAATGATGAGTTTCTGGGGAGGCTCAAGTTACGGATTTGGAGGAATGATGAATATGATGTATGGGACATATGGTTCAGGAATGATGTTTTTTGGATGGATTTATGGAATATTGATTTTGGTTGCACTTATACTATTTATTGCTTGGCTTGTTAAACAATTACAAAAATGAAAAAATACAAAATAACAATATCTGGAATGCATTGTGCTTCATGTGCTTCAAATGTAGAAAGAAGTCTCAAAAAAACTCCTGGTGTTAAGGAAGCCTCCGTAAGTTTGATGTTGAAAAAAGGAAGAGTTGAAGCAGAAGATTCTGTCTCAGAAGAGGATTTAAAGAAAGCTGTTGTAAGGGCAGGGTATAAGGCAGTAGAGATGGAGAGAGAATAAAGATGGAACACAAACACTCTGATGAACATGCTGAACATCATCACGATCAGCCTGTTGAAGATACAGAAATAAAAGATTGGAAAAGAAAGTTAGTTTGGAGTTGGGTTTTTACTATTCCAATTGCTCTTTTGATGTTGTCTGAAAGGTTATTTGGCTTCGCATTGATTGAGATGCCTTATTCAATAATTGTAATACTTATATTAGGGTTTCCTGTTGTGTTTGTTTTTGGTTGGGACACAATCAAGAGTGGAACACGCGGATTATTCACTTTTTACTTTAATATGGACTCTTTGATTGCTTT
>CAYIHJ010000025.1:0-9089 GCA_964363245.1 Candidatus Woesearchaeota archaeon
TTAACTTCCAAAGAACTTCCTGAAAGAAGGATTCATGTCCATCTGGTGTTGCTGTGCAATGTTTTGGTACATTTGGAACATTATCATGATTACCAGAAGGATGGCCGTTCCAGATACTAATGCTCCTAACAAATCAGTTACCGCTGCAAGCAATCCTATTGCAATTCCACCCATAACTGTCAAAGGCATGATATACCTGTCAAGAAGGCTTTCTAAAATTCTTTCATCTTGTCTGAATCCAGCAATTTGCAATCCAGAAGATGAAATTTTATGAGCTTGAGATTTTGCATCCATTCCTGAAGTTTTCACCCAAAATACTGCAAAAATTGTTGAGAAAAATGCAAAAAACAAAACATGAGTTACTCCTTGTAATAAGAATATAGGCAAGAATCCTCCCCTAATTAAAAGCTCGAGAATATTTGTCGAGCCCATCCAAAAAGCAAGTCCTGAAACGGCTTGTCCATTTACAAAGTGTCCCAAGAAACTGAAATAAGAAGCAAATTTTGCAAGTCCAGAACAACTACCACCAATACAAGATGCAGCTGAATTTTCCATTATCCCCCCAAATAGTTGGATATTTGCAACTAATGCAGCCGTCAAAATTACTGGAATAACAGAAGCATAGAAGAAAGACAATGGCCATTTCATAGTATATCCTCTTATTTTTCCAAAAGATAATGGAATTTCAACCTTTAATGACTGAACCCATACAACTATGAAAAATATTGCGATTGTAGAAATGATAGCTGCAAGAGCCGATAAAAGTTCAGTAGGATATTTGTTTATCAAAGATTGGATTACAACCAAAATTTTTCCAGAACATGCTGTTTCTTTAAAGTCCAACAAACAATTTTTCCCTTGTTGATTTATGAATTGAAATGCACTTGTTATAATTCTCCAACTGACTCCTGCTGCTATAAAGAGACTTACTCCAGATCCAAATCCCCATTTCTGCGTAACATCGTCCATATAAAAAATAGCTAGTCCTCCAAGAACAAGTTGCAAAATTAATAACGGAGCAAATCCCGGCGCTGCCTGTAAACCATTCATTAAAACATATACTAGAGATTCAAATATTATAAAGAAAAATACTAAGATTTTCTGCAACCCAGAGAAAAATTTCTTTCCTTCTGGAGTTGTTGTATCTATATTTAATATTCCAGAGCCTGTAAGAAGTTGCAAGATAATAGAAGCCATTACTATTGGACCTATACCTAAGGAAATTATACTTCCAAAATCAGTTCCAAGGATTATTGCAAGATACTCAAATCTTTCAAGGGCATTTTGGCTTAACCCATATAAAGGAATATTTGCAAGAACAAAAAAAGCTCCAAGAACAATTAAAGTCCATTTCAGTTTAACATTAAAACTAAGTTTCTTTTCCTCTGGTTTTCTAACCTCTGGAATAAAATTGAATATGCCTTTTAGATTAGCCATCTTGATTAGGATATAATAGGTTATTTATAACAATCTATTTTTTAACACTCTTTTCTTTAGTAAGTTCACTTTTTTTTGAAACAATAATTTCTCCACCAGCCTTTTTTACTTTCTCCATTGCCGATTTTGATGCTTCTTTTGCTTTTATAATTAACTTATTCTTTACTATATAACTATTTGAACTTCCTAAAATCTTATAATTTTTAAGATTTATTTCTATTCCTTCTTTGCCTTTCTTTGCAATTCCCTTTTTTACATATGTGTCAATATTAGATTCAATGTCTGAAAGATTTATTCTCTTTCTTATATCTCTTTCAGTTCCTCTACTTGTTATTCCTTGTTTTCCAAAATATTCATTCCCATATAACTTGATAACTAAACTCTTTTTCTGATCCGCTCTTTTTCCAGAACCAGCCATTCCCTTTCCTCCCCTATGTCCTGATTTTTTGTGTTTCTTCCTAAATCCCCATCCGTGGCTTCCAGCGCCTCTTCCATGCATTCTCGATGATTTTGCCCTTTTTTTTAGTCTCATATTATAACATCCTCTGCTTTGACCACGCTTGGACGAAGCCGCTAAAAATTTTTAATTTTTTGAATATCATAGCATCCTCTCTATCAAATTATTTATTTTATCTTTATTATTTCCCAAAACCCCCTTTGGAAAATGGAATTTTGTTTTCATACCGCCTCTAGCAGGATGCAATCTGAAAAAGTTGGGATTAGATTTTGTTCCTCTCTTTTCAATCAATTTTTTCAGTGTATTTTCATTTATTTCTCCAAAAGCAACAAAATCTCTCACTTTGTCTATCATTCCTTCTTGTTCTTTGTTCGGACTAAGGACTATACAGCTATATTTTCTTCTGAGCCGTAGTCTGTTAAAAGTTTCTCTTACAGCCCCGCTAATATTAACATCCCCTGTTATTCTTATTATTGCTATCATCTGACTTTGATTTGTAACCATTTTATTTATTTTTTAACTCCTTTATTTGTTTTCTTTAGAGCATCTATACATGCTTTAACTATATTAAAAGTTGTTCTCTTTTTTCCAAAAGTTTTACTATATACGTCCTTTATCCCAGCCATTCTCAAAATTTTTTTTAATTCATTTGCCACAACAAGTCCAGTTCCCTGTGGGGCTGGCATTAAAGTTATTCTGACTCCTCCGGATTTTCCGTCGACGATAAAAGGTATTGTATGTAACTCATTACAAGAACAATCAAAACTAGAACATCCCCTTCTAACTTTGAAAATATTTAATTTCGCTTTTCTTATAGACTTATCTCTTGCAGGAAGAGTTTCCTTTGCTTTTCCGGAGCCTATTCCAACATGTCCATTTTCATCTCCAACAACGGCAAGAGTTGAAAAGCTCGCAATATTTCCTTCCTGTGTCTTTCTTTGTGTTTGTCTCCAAGCTCTCCTCTTTCCTCCTCCGAATTTTCCTTTTGACTGACCTATTGCAAGCAAGTCTGATTTTAAGGTTAATAATGAATCAACCATTTCCGATTCTAATATCTTTTTTCCTCCGTCTAGAATTTCATCTATATCTTTAACCTTTCCAATTTTTACAGCCTTTCCCAAAATGGTTTTTGGTTCCCATGCAGAAACAATTTCTTCCCTACTCTTTTCTCCTCTTCTTCCATATCTGGGTGCAGATGCATCGGCAGTTATTATTTTTTCTTTTCCTTCAATGATTTTTATTAATTCTTTTTTCTCTTTTTCTTCTTCAAGAATTTCTTTAACAATCTCACTTTCTACTAAATCTTTTGTAATTTCTTCTGTAGCGTCTAATTTTTCATTTACTTTACCATAAGCTTCCATAGTCTTCTTCACGTTCTTAATTTCTTCATTGTTTTTTGTCATTTTCTTTATTCTTTTATTATCTTGGATTTAATTTGCTCGAAAGGAACTTTATTTTGGAGATGTTCCCCCTTTATTCTATTCTCTTCTGGGAAAATTCCTTCCTTGTGTGGAACTTTTATTCCAGAATCAATTAACCCCTTCACAAAAGCATAAGCTCTTGACTTGTGAACGGTTCTCATCATTCCGAAGTCTATTACTGGTAATATTTTCTTTATTGCTATTTTCTTCCCCATCATTATTCCAAGAAGATAAGAAGCTGTAACTGACTTTAAGCTTCCTTGTGCTTCTTCAGGCCAACCATATTTCAGAAGCATTTTTGAGCTTACTCCAAACTCTATAGTATCTTTAGCTTCTTTACTTAAGGTATATTGTGCAGTAAGATATTTGTTGGATTTTCTAAAGACTATTCTAGGACTTTCTCCCTTAAGAGTTTTTATTCTCTTTGCATAATCTGTCTTTCCTTCTCTTCTTCTTCTTTTGTCTATTTTTGCCATTTTTATTTGTTAAATGATTTTATATATTCATTAAAGTTTGATTTATTTTTGAATTCTTTATTTTTTATTTTATTTCTTATGCCAATTATTTCTTCTCTAGATATTTTTCGTGTTTTTCTAGATTCTTTTAAATGCTTCCTTAGTTTTCTTGTTAAAATAACATATTTTCTCTTTCTTCCTACAATTGTCTTTCTAACATTTCCTGCACTTCTCCTTTTCTTCTTTTTGATAATTTTTCTTCTTCCCAAAACAGGTTTTATTAATATTGCTCCCTCGGCGTATAAATCCCTAATGTCCTGTTTTGTTATAGCATCTTTTATTTCCTCCAGCCTTGATGTTACAAAAATTATCTTATTTTTTCCTACTCCTAATGTTTTTGACGCAAGTTTCTTCTTCTTACTTAGGTTCATTTTACTTTTTCCACTCCCATTTTTTCTTGTTTTGTTTTATTTTTTTCAAGGAATTTTCCTACATTTACGTTGTAAAGAGAAATTTTGCTTTCTTCAGCTTTTTTTACTATTTCTATTTTTTTCTTTTTCCCTACACTTCCCACAATCCCAATTTCTCCTTTCTTTATCTTTAGTAAATCCTTAATATTCATAACCCATACAGGTTTTAGCCCATTTAGTTTTCCCCTTTCTCCCTCACCTTTTTTATATCCAACACTAACAACTGCAGGATAACCTCTTTTTTTATCTCTCATTTTATTATGTCTTCCTGTTGGCCTTCTCCATGTTTGTTTCTTTTTCCTCTTACTTCCTAATTTTGAATGCCTATCCGAATTCCTTCTTAAAAATTTGGTCATTATATTGCCCTCCCATTCTTTTCAATTATGAATAATCCATCTTGGAATACTCTTCTATCTCTCAGTCTTATTTTTGTAGCAGTCTCAAAGTTAGCAGCTGCTTGTCCTGCAAGTTCCTTGTTGTGAGATTTTATATCTATTATATCTTTGTCAATATTTACTTCAACTCCCTCAGGAATATTCAATTTTCTAGGGATTTTTTCCCCAAGGAAATTTTTTATTATTGCTTCATTTCCTTTAATTTCAACAGTAAAGGGGAAGTGATTGAAACATACTTTTAGCTTGTATTCAAATTTTTTCTGAACACCCTTAATCATGTTATTTATGTGAGCCCTTGTTGTGTTTATCATTTTCTTTTCTTTTTTAGTTGCTTTTTTATGTCCAATTATTATTTCATCACCCTTCTTTTCGAAAATCAATTTATCTGTTCTAAATTCTCTTGAATCTTCTCCTTCTTTTCCTTTTACTTTTAGTATATTTCCATCTATTTCAACATCAACTTCTTCCGGAATCTTTATTTTCTGAATAAATTCTTTTTTCATTTTGTTTGTTTTTATTTCTTAATAGAAATAAGCTATCAGGCAACCCCCTATTCCTTCTTCTTTAGCTTCTTCATGGGTTAATAACCCTTTATTTGTTGAGATAATAACTGTTCCCATATTTCTTGCAGGGAGGAATCTTCTTCGGTATTTTTCCATTTGTGGCATGTCGACGGTAAATCTTGGTTTTATTGCTTTGCATTCTGAAAATTCTCCAAGAGTGATTTCTACCGATTTCTCAGTTGCATTTATCTTATATTTTTTGATTGCTTCTTTTTGCTTCATTATTTTTAGGACTTCTATTAAAAGATTGGATATTTTTTTTATTTTAACTTCTGTTTTTCTAGCCTTCTTGGCATTCTTCATCATGTTTAACGCATCTGAAACTACATCTTGTGACATTTTGTTTTTTTATGAATATTTTTTGAATCCAATTTCCTCCGCTACTTCTCTGAAACAATGTCGGCATAAATTCAAACCGTATGATTTTATATGTGCTCCGAATCTTCCGCATCTCTCACATTTTTTCCTTGCAATTCCTGTTGTTCTTTCCTTTGGTTTGTTATGTTTTAGGAATCTCTGAGCTTTTACAGTTTTGCCTTCAATCTGTTTCAAAACTTTTCTCCAATCACTTGCTGTCATCTGACATACCCCCTATGGAGAATGCTTGCCTGTGTCAGGAGTGAAAATCTTTGATTTGCTGTCATTTGGCACACTCCTTCTGACGGATGATTGAAAATCTTTGATTTGCTATCATTTTATTTACTCTCCACAAACTTTGTGTTGAATTTCTCCTTCATGAATTTAATTATTTCCTCTTTACTTACTCGGTGTCTTTTTGGAATTTTTCCTTTTTTTGTCTTTTTCAAAATAATTCTTCTCGCACTTCTTTTGAAAACAACAGTCACATCCAACCCTCTTATTCCAATATCTCTTTGATATTCCATCCCTGGAATTTCTATATATTCTTTAATTCCAAATGAAAACCCATTTTCCGCAATCTGGCTTTCTTTCAAAACATTATCTATGCTTGACAATAATCTTTTCAAAACTGTGTCTATATCTTTCCTGATAGTAACAATTGATCCTACAAACAATCCCGGTCTTACTCCTAACTCTGGAATCCTCTTCGCTGATTTTGTTTTAAGAGGAGTTCTTTCAGTAATTAACTTAAGAAGTTTAAAACCTTTTTCCAATTCATCTCCTATTCCACCTACTCCCAATATTACTTTTTCTATTTTTATTTCTCTCATTACGTTTTCATGTTTTTGTGTTTTCATTTTCTTTATTCTGTGACTATCAATTGTTTAATTAATACGTTAATGTTAACACCATTGCTTTCAACATTTGCCATTTTCTTTTCCTTGTCAAGATTTTTTATAATTCCATTTTCTCCAATATGCTTCCCACCTATTATCAATACCTTTGAATTTTCCTTCAAAGAAATGCATTTCTCTATCTTACTATCTTTTAAATTTACTAAAACAGAATCATTAGTATTGCACTTTATGTCTGACAAGAAGTTTCTACCATCGCTTAGATTAAGTTGGATCTTCTTCCCTTTGAGTGTTCTCTTATCCAAAACTTTTGCGATTTTGAAGTTGCTTTCTGACTCCTTTATTTCCTTTACATCAAATTTTCCATTTTTTGATAATTCAACCCTATAATTTTTTTTAGATGGAAGTATTGAAAGAGTGTCAAACAAGTAAAGACTTACTTTTTCATCTTTTACTTTTCTTGCATTCAAAAGAATATATCTAAGGTGTATACTATTTTTTGCTTCTTTTCTGTTTTGGACAACATTCAGCATATTTCTAAGTACTATTAATAATGGAATGCTACTTGAAAGATCTGCGAGAGGATTTATTATATAAGTTGTTCCCTTTCTAGGAACAGGCCAACTCTTAGGCATTTCTTGTCTTTTTAGATGACTCATTTTATTTTTTTATCCTCTATTTTTTTATTTTTATCATTATTTATAATCTTATCTCTATTTTTATCTCCTAATTCCATTTCAATTATCTGCACGTTTGAAGGATTAATTTTTACATCAACCTTTGATCCGTCTCTCTTTTTCCTCTGAATTCCTTCAAGAGTTATTTTTCCTATTTTGAGATAAACATTGGTAACTTTCCCGATTTTTCCTCTGAATCCCCCATTCATTATCTTTACATTATCCCCTTTTCTTACTCCTATATTTCTTTTTCCGTATTTCTTTCTAAGTTCCTTTGATAAATTTACCCTCACAAATTTCTTCTTAATGTGTAATGGGGCTTTTGCTGCATATTTCCTTTTCTTTCTTGGTTGCTTGCTTCCTTTCCATTTAGTTGAAAATTGTTTTTTCATTTTATTTTTTAGTATACTATTGTTGCTAATTTTGCAACGGTAGGCCACCTTTCCATTACTTCTCTTGCAACAGGCCCTTTTATTTGAGTACCTTTAGGGTTCCCTTTTTCATCCTTCAGTATTGCAACAGCATTGTCTTCAAATGAGATTCTTTCTCCATTTAGTCTTCTGTAATTTTTCTTCTGCCTTATCAATACAGCATCAAAAACTTTTCCTTTCATATCTGGAAGTCCTTTTCTAATGCTAACTTTTACCCAGTCTGCTATTTTTGCAGAAGATTGTCTCCCCTTAGTTCCCTTTCCATGCTTTATTGAAACTAACCTCACAATTTTTGCTCCGCTATTATCGGCAGCTACCATTTTTGCTCCAACATTCAATCCGTGTGTTGCTCGTGCGCTTATTGCTTTCATTTTATTTTTTCACCTCTTTCTCTTCCGAGAAACGACCGAGCTCGTGAGAGTCCGCATCTTTTATTTTGTTTATCACTGCAAAATGTATTATCTTACTCAAAGGCCTGCATTCCTGCACTCTTATGTAATCTCCAAGATTTATCCGGTCTTTCATACAATTTGGTAGCCTTGCATGTATTTTTGTCCTTGATTTTTTGTATCTCTCATACTTCTTTATGTAAATTGTTCTTTCGAATTCAATTACAATTCTCTTGTAAAATTTCCTTATTACTTTTCCTTCAAATATTCTTCCCCTAGTTTTTAAGCTTCCATGAATGTGACAATCAGAGTCAGAGCACAAGGTTCCGACTAGGTTTTTTTCTTTCGTCTCTTCATTCTTAGAGGGTTTTGTGTTTGTTTTTTCTTTTCCTTTCATTTTTCGTGTTTTTCTTTAGTCTATGGATTCTCTATCGAACCCAAGGCTCACAAGGATTTCTTTTATCTTCTTTGTGTGGTCTCCTTGTAGTTCTATTATCCCGTTCTTGTAAGTCCCACCGCAAGCAAGCTCGTTTTTCAGGGCCTTTGCGATTGTCTTTACATCAATTCCTGCATCGAATCCCGTAACAACAGTTACTAACTTTCCGTATCTTTTCTTGTCTGTTGATACCTTTATTCTCTGTGAGCTTTTTACGATCTGCTCACATACACATGCTTGCTTAGGCAAGCCACACTTTGGGCATATTTCCATGTTTTGAATTGAGCATGAGTATTCTTGCAATCATTTTTTTAATATTTTTTATTTTTGAACTTCCTGCCTTTGCTGCCCCAGCTTTAGCTTTTACAAGTTCCAATTTAAGTTCTTTGAGCTTCTTTTCTGTTTCGTCCTTTTCCATTTTTGCTATTTCCTTAAATTTTAATGTTGCCATTTTATTTCATCACCTTTTTTGTTTTATCTTTTTCCCTTTTAGGGGATTTTTTAGTTTCTTTAACTTCTTTACTTTCTTCATTTCTTTGAATATTATCCGTCAATTTCTTCAATAGTATTTCGTTCACATCTATCCTATCCTTTAGTATTGCGTCAGGGGAAAGGACTTCAACCTTTACTCCAACAACTCCTGGTCTTGTCATAGCAATTGACTGTGCCCTATCAACAACCTTTGCACTATCTCCTGTTTTTATCATATAACCTTGTGCAAATCTCCAGCTTTTTGCTCTTGAA
>CAYIHJ010000026.1:0-8985 GCA_964363245.1 Candidatus Woesearchaeota archaeon
TAACGCAATTCATCCGTCAGCTAAAGCAATCGGATTTCTTGCGGAGACTTTAAAATCTCCAACCCAAGTGATTTTGAAAAAATAAGAATAGAAGACATTTAACCCCTGTCTCTAACTTTATATCCGGCAGACAATTATAAAAACTATTATTTCTTTGAAAAGAGATGGTATTGGACACCATTTTAGGTATATTGCCTTTTTTTGCTTTTATACTATTGATTCTATCTTACGTAATATGGAGTAAATTCTTGAATAGTGCCAAACTTGGAATAAAAAATGTAAACCACTTATTAGACATATTCATAATCTTTATCTTTCTATTGGCCTCCATAGGAGGTTTTGTCATTCTTGGTCTTATATTTTTAGGAATAATAAACTTAAGTTCTAATTGGATTGCGATAACAAAGATTGCCCCTTATTTAATTAGTTCTCTGGGGTTATTATCTTTAATTTATTTTATAATGGAATATCGAAATAAAAAAAATACTGACAAAAAAGATTTAGAAAAAATATTCAGAAAAATAATTAATTCTTACTTTATTCTTGCCACCTTTTTTATTTCTTATTATGTATTCACTTTTATGTTTACACCCTTGAATAAATTTATAGGAAGTACTCTTCTTATAGAGTTTTTTATTTCAATTATAATCCTCTTTTTTGTTCTTCTATTTTGATAAATACAGTTTTTGGGAATAAGAAAGGGGATTTCTTCAATAAAAAAAGTATAAAAGTTTTGGCTGGAATTTTTGTTCTTGGATTGCTTATTTCTTCTTTGATTGCCCCCTTAACAAACCCTAAAGATTTTAAGTTAGAAAGAATAAAAATATATAACCCCGGTATAGAAAGACTACAAACCGAATATTATCTTGGAAAAGTTAATATTACTCTGCTTAGCATTGGTTTTATATCTTCAGTGCCATCTTCTATAGCCATTGATTATGGTAGATATGGATTCATATTTAATGAGAGCCGTGAAGGTAATAAATTCTCTTTAACTTCTGTCAGCAATAAAACCAATCAAACAAAATTTATAAGCCATGTATCTGATATAAAAAATTCTCAGTTTAAACTCCCAGGCATATTAGGATTTGATTTAAGAGACGAATCGATTGCAATAAAATTCGACAGGGAGACATTCAAACAAAATAAAATAGATTATTTTACAATAGAAGGGTTAATTCCAACGAATATATCTCTGGATAAATTTAATTACGAAGATAATTTTGATCATTCTGACGTCTGCTATGGTAATGGTTGCAGAATAGAGATAAAAATTAACAATTCTTTGGATATCCCTGTTGATTTGGAAAGAGACACTGTTTGGAATCTTAATAATAGAAATGTCAGTAATGTGTCTTTATGTACATTCGATAAAATTGCTGCCGAATATCAATTTGATAACGACATTGTAAAATATGAAGAACAAAGATGTGGAAGTACTAATTCTTGTGAATTTGAAATTAGGGGGAAAAAGTTAGACGGGACTTTCTATTCTCCATTTAGAGTAAACTTTTACAATAATGGGCCAGGAGTTATAGCAAGAAATGATATCAATATTGAAATTCCAGTAGATATTAAGATGAGTTTCTATATAAAATGTTAATTATTCAATTCCAAATTTGTTTTTGATAGATATTATTTGGTCTGTAAGAACTCGTTCTTTTTCTTTGTCTATCAAAGCATCTTCCAATAAATCAATAAACTCATCTTTTTCTTTTTTTAAACCCAACAAAATGATAATTGAAATTCTTAGATAATTAGATATAAAATAAAAAAGTTTTTCTAAAGATTCATGCTTTTTATTAAATTTTTTTCGCGATTCATAGCCTAAAGTATTGCCATGTATAAAAATACTTCTTATTTGATAAGAATCATTTATTTCATCTCTTATTTTATAGGCGTCAAAGCCAAAAATTCCCATAATCTTACTTACATTTAATGTAAGATATCTTCTCAACTCTTGCGAGGAATTTAAGTATAATCCTTCCAAGCCAGAAACCGTATTAACAATTCTCTTTTCTACTATATCCCCTGATAAAATTGCTTCAGAATATCTTTGATAAGAAAAGAAAACATATGGTTGAAACCTCGAAAATTGTTCTTGGCCAAATCCAAGGTTTAAAACGTCTGAAAGTTCTGCCCAAAATTTCTTAAATCTTTCAACATCTTTATTGTAAATTGTATAAGAATTTAAAAATAAATTTGTTTCTCCTGGGCGAACAGTACTTACACCAGGAAATAAAATAGAATCAGAGGACATATTATATCTAAGGTATCTAATTCCGCCTGAACCAAATAATCTTAATATCGTAATCGCTTTTTCTATGAATCTTTGTAATTCTATTGGAGATCTTCCAAATATTTCTATTTCCATAATTGCTGATGGATAATGAAGTCCTAAAGCATTTGGATCGGAATAAAAGGGAGATAGAGAATACTCCTTTTCTAAGTCTTCTCTAATGGGTCTTCTTATCAAAATTTCTGGAGATACTTGAATTTTATCAGGTTCTAAAGTTATACTAATGAGTTCTATAACTGCTTTCATTTTAAAGGGCTCATTTTTTATATCTCGAACAAAATTTTGTAATAGGTCCTCTGATATAAATCTATATCTTAAATAATATTGGATTAAATTATTTATAAAAACCTGAACGGCTCCATCCATATTTGGAAGAGCGATTAATTTGGGTAATTTTTCTATAATCATTTTGTACTGGCTTGACTCTTTTACGTTGTCAACGATATTGTGAATGAATACTGATTGCTTAATTGAAATCGGTTCTCCAATTGCTCCAGAAGGAAAAATCCCCTTTTCTAATGAGTACTCAAAATTGTCCAATTTCCATTTAAAGCCAGGTTGTTCTATTACCTGCTCTTTAATTTCGTTGTTCTTCAATGCCTCATCAATTTTCTGTTTAATAAACTCTGAAAATTCCTTAATTAAAGGGTATATATCATCTGTCATTGAAAACTTAGTTTATCACATTTTTTAAAATTAATTGTTATGTAACATAAAATAGTTAAAATATCAAATTAATTACATGACATGACCAAAAGAAGAAAAATAAGAAAGGATTCAAAAAAGAAAAAAGAGAATTTGCAAAAAGCTGTTCAAAAAATTCCAGAGATTGGTAAGACCACAAATTTAGAACCCCACTTACAAAACGATTATACTGGGAAAGTTTTTCTTGGAATTGTTCTGTTTATATTAGCCTCTTTCATTTTTATCATGGTTGTAAGAACCGGAACTCTTTATAACATGATTAAGAATATCATAGAAAACAACCTTGGAAGCTTAGTTTTACAAAATTTATGGAATAATCTTCTTTTTTCTATAGTATTAACTTTTTTTGCCTTTATTTTTTTAATAAGCTTGAATTTGGTTCTGTCTAAGTGGATAAAAATCAAAAAGATGACTATAATCACCCTTTGTATTATAATCTTGATCTTCTTTTTCGGATTCTTTTCCATTAATGAAGTTATAGGGTACAATCCCATTAAACTTAATTTATTAGAAAATTATAATTCTCTTATAGGAAGAGGAATGGGTGCGGGGGTTGTTCAATGTTATGGAGAAAATGAAATATATTTTGTTAATCAAAATATAACTTGCACATATGAAAATGCTTTGAACTTGGTTAATCTAACGATAAATACAATAATTATTATAGAAGATAATTCAAAATTAATTTATAACGGAACCCTATTAAGTCCTCTTAATATTAGTTTTAAGGCTCCTGAAAATGTTATGTATGTCTATTTTAATATGACTGGCTTTGATTATTATGGAAACCAAAGAAATCTATCTGTGGGCTATCCTGCCAGATTCTTAACAAAAGAAGAATATGAAGTAAATAAAAGAATTTTTCTTGGAGCGATGATATCTTTAATAATAATTCTGTTTGCTACTATCCCCTCTGTGATTTTAAACCTTAAACAAATTTGGAAAGAGAACTGACATTATTTCTTCACATAATGCCTGAACTTATCATCTTCTGGATTCACGCACCTTACAAAACCAGCCTTTTCCATATCCAGCAAAGCTCTGCTTATTGCACTTCTATGCTTTCCTAATTCCTTAGCGATATCTGTTGCTGTTTTGGCCTTATTCAGACTATCAAAAACCTCTTGCCTAAGCTTGCTTTTCTTCAAGAAAATAGATAATCTTAGTCCTTTGGTTGCCACGTAACATAAGCGTAACAATTATTAAAAAGAAAGGGTGACAGCAGAATAACAGAAGCATAACCTTTAAAAAAGTCTGAGACCTCCAGAAAACATGCCAGAAGACAAAAAGAAATCTTGGTTTAGAAGGCACAAGATTTTAACAGGAATAGGGGGTTTCTTTGCATTGCTTATCGTTATAGGAATATTTCAGGGAATTGGTGATGGTGTTGAAAATGCTGCAAAGTATTCTGATTACTCCCAAAATGGTTTAATTGTCGCAAGTTCTAATGTTCTTCTTCCACAGGATTCAGAAATAGATAGAATATGGGAAATTAATGATATCAAATCTACAAACACTAATGCTACTGGTTTTATTGATGGTGCCGAAAGAAAAATAAGCAAAGTAGAGGATCTTTCTGGAAGTTCTATAATTATGAAATCCTACCGATTTGATTCTGGAACTAATGCTAATCAATTTTATAATCAAGAAAAGCAAAAAATAGATGTTCGTGGTGTTGAAGAATGGAATTTGGGAAGTGATTGTTTTGGAATTGAAATAAGTTCCTTTTTATCTGGGTCTGTGGAGGGATTGTGTTTGAGAAATAATGTTATATTCTACATAGAATCTGCTTCAACCTCTTATGAATATGCAAGTGATGGGAAAGAATTTATGAAGATAATGTTAAATAAAGTTTAAAATGAGAAAAATACAAATAAATCCAGCATTCATATTACTATTAACTCTTGTTTTGGTTAGTTTTGTAAGTGCCCAATCCACAGGAGTTCAAACGAGTCCTCCCAGCGATCCAAAAGCAGAATGTGAAAAAAGTGGTGGAAGTTGGTATGCTCCTCTAAGCTATTGTGCTCATTGTCCAGAAGGCACTTCTTTAACCAGCTATTCAGAAGAAAGTCCATCGTCTCCTACTGGAGTTTCAACAACTCTTGAATGTAAAAAAAGGGTGGCTGGAAATATTCAGTCAAACTTACAATCATTTATTAATGGGACAAGCACGGGGGATGTAGTAAGTACAATCGGAGAAGTTGTCTCTCTTGACACAAGTGAGGATAAACCACAATCTCCAGAAACAAATTTAACTTCCATAAATCAATCAAATATCACAGAAGGGTTAAGCAATATTACTAATTTATTTCTGGACAATCAGCCAGAAGAATGTAGTGGCTGCCTTTTGAATGAGTCATGCTATCCGGTTAATAATGTTAAAGACAATAAATATTGCTCCATTGATAAGGAATGGATGGGTCAAAAGAATGACAATGAATTTTGTGAAAATAATTTTGAATGCCAAAGCAATTTATGTGTAAATAAAGCCTGCATCAATCAAGGATTTCTACAAAAAATTATAGATTGGTTTACTAAGTTTTTTGGATGAATTGTTTGTAACTAAGGTAATGAGAATTGAGATGAATCCCTTACAGTGGCTTAATTTCTCTCTCAACTGCCTGGCCTTCATCAATACTTCAAGCTGCAATGCGTTTGGGCTTTGCAAGCTCTGGAATGGGTTTGATCCCCCAAGACCTGATCCAGTTGCCTGGAATCCCTCAAGTATGTAACTTGGTTGTGCAGCTCTTGTTGGGCCGGTGACTCTTCCAACTGCGTACAAGAATTTTATGGCTGTGCTTTGCCTGTCGTAGGTGTCTGTAACTTCACTCAATGCTGCATCTTCTGCGGCAGTGACTGCTCCACCCTTAACAGTGATCTGGTTCCATTCAGCGGTTGTTCCTTGATTTGTGACTCTTGGGATTAATTCAACCAAATGTGTGAATTTCCTTGTTAAGTCTACAACTCTTGGATCAACGTAAACTGGAATTAATGCGTATCCTGCTGTTCCTGCTCCACCGGCTGTCTATCCCTCTCCATAAATTCTTGGAAATCCCTATCTATTTTTTTTAATGCCTCTATATCTGATAGATTATTTATCTTAAAATTAGTAATTTCCATCTCGTTTAAAGATAAAGAATGATCAACATCAATTCCCTTACCTTTGAATATGTAACCATATGAATCCAATTTTTTTGACAAAAAAGAATTAGTTATTGCTACATGTCCAAATTGAATTTTCGCCATTTCAAAACCATTTATCTCAACCCCATGAAATTCCTCTTCAATTATAGATTTTATCTTCTCTGCTATATTTTGAATTTGGGAGATTATTAATTCTGGGGAATCTGTAAAGATATTCTTCACGTAGCACAAAATTGTCTTTTCGCTGTAAAAGATACAATTAAAATCCCCTATCATAAATTGAAATCCGTTGTATTTTTTATTAGTTAATGGTTTTAAGATCTTATTTTTATATTTTATTAGATAATCTTTCGGACATTTTGATAAATAAAAAATGATTTGTGTATGGTGTGTTCTCAATTCAGTAATTTCCAAAGTTTTCCACAGCTCAAAAAAGATCTCCTTACCCCTTTTTGTTAATTGTAATGATTCGTCAATAATACCTACTCTTTTAAAGGCAACAAGATGATAGTTTAAAGTGCTCCTTTTTATTTTTAATCTTCTTGCAATAATCTCCTGAGCAATTATTTCTTCTTGATTGGCCCCCAACCAAATCAAAATCTTATGTTGCATTGATTCCTCATGACTTAATTTTTTTAATAATTTATTAAAATTAAAACTTCTTTTATTGCACATCACAAAATTCCTCTCTCTTTAAGTTTAATTCCATGCCCACAAATTATTTCTATAATTTGCATATCTGTAAAAAAATACAAAAGTTCCCAGCATTGTTTCTTAGAAATCTGAAGAGATGCACATAGCTTTGAAAAAATTCTCGGGAAAGGGATCACCGTCTCATTTTCTCTTTTACAAGAGATTATTCGTTTTTCTATAATTGCATATATGCCTTCTCTGGGCAAGCGTATATTAAGAGCCGTCTTCTGTGATTTCATTTTGTGTATCCTTGGGGGCTTCGGCCCCCTTTTCTTTAATTATTTCAGAAATGGTTTCTACCCAAGATGATGATTTTTCCATGTAATAAATAACTCCTGTGCGTTTTAACCAGATTTTTTCAAAATATCTTTGTCGGACAAAATGTAAAGATTTAAAATTGCATTTTTGATTATTCTTTTATGGGATACACACCCTTTGCAAAATTGAATATTCGTAAATATAATCAGAGAAAAAATCCCGTAGCAAGCATAACAATCCCATTCAATCTTGTCAAAGAATTAAAATGGAAAGAAGGAAATATTATTGCATTTCAGAAATATAAAAGCGACTTAACATCTTCTATAAACTTAATAAACCTTAATAAATCCTCAAAAAAATATTCACAACCAATGTTATGGGAAATTCCTTCTCTTTTAGAAAAGATAAAACAAAATAGATTAAAGATTTTTAATCAATTTCCAGAGAGTAAAACAAAAGAACTCTTAGAAGGATGGTATTACAAAAAGAAATATGAAAAAAAAGATAAAGAAAAAATAAGAAATTTAGAAAAAAAGAAGATAGAAATAGAGATGAATATGAAAAATAAAGAATTAAATCGTTTGAAAAAAGAAGAATCAGAACTTTCTACGGAAATTCTTCATATTACAAATAGATTTCCTTATTTAAAATTAAAATTGAAAGAAATACAAGAGCAAATTAAACAGATATCTTCCTCTTAATCATCTCCAGTATCTCAGGATCCTGAATTAACTTATTCATTATTTCGTCGGCTTGTTTTCTTTCTTCATCTATTTGAATTATCTTATTGGCTTCTTCCTTATCCAATATATAGCCACACTTCTTGCAGAATTTATTTGTATATTCATTCTGCATCTTACATCTTATGCATTCCTTAATCTGTAATATCCCTTCTTTCTTTTCTTCTTCAACTTTTATCCCATTCATTTTCATAATTGCTTTATCCATATCCTTCCCATTAAGATGGACATAGATTCCTGCCATGTCTGATCCTGGTGTCCATCCTAAGTAAGATTTCATTTGTGATTCTGTTAAATAACCTGCGAGATAAGTTGCTCTGGCGTGCCTGAAACCATGGCACCAGACTCTTTTCTTTATCCCGGCTTTTCTTGCACAGGTTTTTATTATTGTTGAGATTCTCGAATCAGTTAACAAATCCCCCTTGCTGGATATCCATATGAAATCTTCTCTTTCTCTACTTGGATGATTATTTACCCAAGTTAGGAGATATGGTGCTGATTGAACAATTCTTATAACTCTTGATCCAGTTTTTCCAAATACTTGCAAGATTGCACCTCTTTCGTCAAATCTTACATCTCTTATTTTCATTGAACAGAGCTCACCTATTCTGCAACCACTTTCATACAAGCATGCAATTAAGCATTTATCTCTGTCACAAGAAGCATTCCTTACCATAGCCTCAACATCTTCTTCGTTGATTAAATCCTCTGGGAGCCTTGTCTGGCATTTCTTAAGATTTGTTTTCATCCATTTCAGACGCACTGGAGATTCTCCTTTCTCTGTGATTCCATCCATTACCTTGTAGAACTTTCTTAACCCTATTTTGAAAGTATATTTTGTATGTGGAGACCATTTCCTGCTCTCCAAATCCGCCACGACGCCTTTAAGGTCCTCTTCTGTGGCCTTGTCTAAGTCTTTCTTAAAGTCAATTGCTAATCTGAAGGCATCATAGACATATCTCTCTGTTTTTGCTGTGCTTAGTCCTTCAATTGTGCATTCTCTGTAATATTTCATCACTAACTCTTTATTATTTTGAGAAATCACGTCGGAGATTCTTATTCTTTCAAGTGTTCTATCTAATCTTTTTTGGTATCTGTGTATGTCTGCCATGAATAACATTCCTTGTCGGTGGCTTATATACCACG
>CAYIHJ010000027.1:0-8417 GCA_964363245.1 Candidatus Woesearchaeota archaeon
GCCTGGATAGAGCGAAAGGTTCCTAACCTTTAGGTCGCAGGTTCAAATCCTGTCCTGGGCGTTATGATATGCTTAAGAAAGATAAACCTTTAAAACAACTAATTTTTTATACTAATAAGGCGCTGGTGGTCTAACGGTATGACATTTGCCTTCCAGAAATAATCTATTATTTGAAGAGAGCAAATTGCCCGGGTTCGACTCCCGGCCGGCGCATTCATAAAAAATGGAAGAAACCAAAAAAGAACAGCAAAATATAGCTACAGGAGAAAAGCCTAAAAGATTTAGTTTTAATTATGATAAACATTACAAATTACTTTTTTTCATACCTTTTGTAATATTATTAATATCTCTTATTTATTTGGGTATTTTTTATTCTAAACATGGAGACATTATGTACAAAGATGTTTCCTTGTCTGGTGGAACTTCTATAACATTGAACGGAGAAATAAATCAAATTATGCTCGAAGGTCCATTAAAGCAAAAGTTTCCAGACGTTTCTTTCACAAGACTTGAAGATATTACTACTAGGAAACAAATAGCATTAATGATTGAAAGTTCTGCATCTCCTGAAAACCTTAAGTCAGAAATAGAGAAAATAGTGGGTTATAGTCTTAACGAAGATAATTCAAGCACAGAATTTACTGGGGCTTCCTTAAGCCGAGATTTTTACAGGCAATTGATAATAGCATTAATAATATCTTTTGTCCTAATGTCTTTTGTTGTTTTTATTATGTTTAGGACATTTGTTCCAAGTACTGCAGTAATTTTTGCAGTATTTGCAGATATTGTAATGCCGCTTGCATTGATTAATTCCTTAGGAATAAAAGTTTCAGCGGCAGGAATTGCAGCATTTTTAATGCTTATAGGTTATTCTGTTGACACAGATATACTTTTGACTTCAAGAGTATTAAAATCAAGAGAAGAAAATGTTAACACAAGAATTTTTGGAGCATTTAAAACAGGTTCCTTTATGATTCTAACCGCTTTGGCAGCTGTCCTCCCAGCATTCTTCCTTGTAACAGGATTACCAGATGCTTTTAGACAAATATTTTTGATACTTTCAATAGGTTTATTTGCAGATTTGATAAATACGTGGTTGACAAATGCTAGTATAATTAAATGGTACTGTGTCAGGAAAGGAATCCAATGAAAATAGGAATAAGAGTTTGGATATTGATTATTGTACTTTTTCTTTCTACTTTAGCTATAGCTCCTTGGAAAACTTTTGAAGAAGGCCTTTTAATAAAAAGTGTAGAACAAAATTCTTCGACGTTTGAACAAGGATTAAGACAAGGGCAAATAATCACTGCAGTAGATGGAAAAGTTGTAAGGAGCATAGAAGATTTTTCACAAATTATGTCTTCAAAAAATTATTCAAATAGAAGCATTAAAACCGTAATTTTAACTAATGAAGGAGAATTTATTATGTTTTCAAATAAAGCTCCGGAGATAATTGTTTCCAAAATTCCCGGATCAAACATTAAAACAGGACTTGATTTATCTGGAGGTTCTAGAGCATTAGTCAAAGCTCAAGATAGAGATTTATCCTCTTCAGAAGTAAGCGATTTAAAAGATATAATTGCTAATCGATTAGATGTTTATGGAATTTCAGATGTTCAGATTTCTCCAGTTTCAGATTTATCCGGAAACAATTTTCTAAGTATTGAAATACCAGGGGCTACACCATCTGATTTAAAAGGTTTAATTTCAAGTCAGGGAAAATTTGAGGCAAAAATAGGAAATGAGACGGCATTTATTGGAGGAAAAGAAAAAGATATTGCTTCTGTAAGCAGGGGAGGGCAAGATGCTTTTGTTGAATGTCCTTCAACATTTAACGGATTTTGTACTTTTAGATTTTCTATATTCTTAAGTCCAGAAGCAGCACAAAGACACGCAGACATAACCGGCAGTTTAATAATTAATGCAACAAACCCAGAATACTTATCAAAGTCTTTAGATTTATATCTTGACGATAGATTGGTAGATAGTCTTCTTATAGGAAAAGACTTGCAAGGAAGAGTTACAACTCAGGTTTCTATTTCTGGTTCTGGCAAAGGCTCAACTTCTGAGGAAGCATACAAGGATGCTGAAAACTCTATGAAAAAACTCCAAACAATCCTAATAACTGGAAGTTTGCCTTACAAACTTGAAATTGTTAAACTAGATACTATCTCTCCTTCATTAGGGGAATCTTTTTCTAAAAATATAATTCTTTTAGGATTGATTGTGTTTTTTATAGTATCTGTAATCCTATTCATAAAATATAGAAAGATAAAAGTAACTCTGTCCGTTATCTTGACTATGTTTTCAGAAGCATTCATAACAATTGGAATTGCAGCCATAATAAGCTGGAATCTTGATGCTCCAAGCATTGCAGGAATAATTGCTGGAATAGGAACAGGAGTTAATGATCAAATAGTTATATTAGATGAAGCAATTTATAATCAAAGAATTAGTGTAAAAGAAAGAATAAAAAAGGCATTGTTTATCATTGTCGGAGCTTTCTTTACAATTATCGCTGCTATGCTTCCATTGTTTTGGGCAGGAGCAGGAATGCTTAAAGGCTTCGCATTTACTACAATAATAAGTGTAACTGCTGGAATATTAATCACAAGGCCAGCCTTTGCTGAGATAATAAGGAAGATAGAGGAGTAAACCCACAAAAGATAAAAAGGACGAGTTTTCTATGTAAGTCATGAAAAGAAAAATAATAAAAAAACAACCCTCTGTTTCAATAGTCTGTGTGAACTGGAATGGAAAAGAACATACTTTTGGACTTATAGACTCTTTAAAAAAAATGACATACAAAAACTTTCATATAATTGTTTCTAATAATAGCCCTCAAGACGGGATAGAAAAAGAATTTAAAAAAAAATATGGAAAAATTGCAACCTTACTTCAAAATGAAAAAAATCTTGGTGAAGATGCTGGACTAAATGCAGGTATTAGAGAAGGTCTTAAGCAAGGAAGTGATTATATTTTAATTATGGATAATGATATGTATGTTGATAAAGAATTTTTAACTATTTTAGTTGAACAAATGGAAAAAGATTCAAAGATAGCAGTTGCTGGTCCAAAAATATATTATGCTAATCCAGATAATGTAATATGGAGTGCTGGTTGTGATTATCATTTTAGAGGATTTAGATCAAGAAATCAAAAACAAGTAGATATGGGTCAAGCAGATAAACAAGAATATCTGCCTGCTGTAGATTGCGTTATGTTAATGAAAGCTGATGTTTTGCGTAAGGAAGGGTTGTTAGACGAGGAATTTTTTACTATGCACGAAATGACTGGGTGGTGCTTAAAGGTTTCAAAAAAAGGTTTCAAAATTTTATATGTCCCTCGAGCACGTGTCTGGCATAAAGTTTCAACTACCTTAAACATGTCAAAAAACAAAAAAGAAATAGTAACTTATTATGATACGAGAAATTGGCTTTTATGCAACAAATATTATGAAAATATATTTTATTTTATATGGATACTCTTTTTACAATCGACAATCTTCTTTTTTGCAAGATCTTTGAAATATATCCAAGAAGGTCAACCAAAACTCATTAAGATATATTTAACTGCAATATGGGATGCGCTAACAAATAATACTTCTAAGAAGATATATCCTTCTTAATTATTCTAACGGACTACTAAAATACAGATTATAACATCATAATCCTTAAAAAATATCTAATTTAAGATATTTAATGAAAGGAATAATTCTTGCTGGAGGAACCGGATCCCGTTTAGGAAAACTTACAGCTGTTGTAAATAAACATCTTATAGGAATTGGAGATACCCCTATGATAGAATTTCCCCTATTAACCCTAAAAAAAATGGGATTAAATGAAATAGTGGTTGTTACCGGGGCGGAACATGCTGGGACTGTGACCCAATATCTTACAAATGTGCATCCAGAAATTGATTTTACCTATAAAGTTCAACAAAGGGCAGGAGGAATAGCTCAAGCATTATATCTCACAAAGAATATTTGCAAAGGTCATAATCTAGCAGTTATTTTAGGGGACAATATATTTGAAGAGGACTTTCTCAAAGAAGCAAGGAAATTTGAAGAAAATAAGACAGGAGCAAAAATTTTTCTCAAAGAAGTTTCATATGATAACGTTAAAAGATTTGGATGTGCAGTTATTGATGGAGAGAAAGTAAGGTATGTAGAAGAAAAACC
Source organism: Candidatus Woesearchaeota archaeon (assembly GCA_964363245.1). Classification (GTDB taxonomy): domain Archaea; phylum Nanobdellota; class Nanobdellia; order Pacearchaeales; family GW2011-AR1; genus JAGVNG01. The sequence goes on from CAYIHJ010000027.1 coordinate 4,181, forward strand.
AGAAAATCCAAAAACAAATTTAGCCATGGTAGGATTATATTTTTTCAATAACAAAATATATGATTTAATAGAAACATTAAAACCTTCTCCAAGGGGAGAATTAGAGATAACAGATGCTATAAGAAAATATGTTGATTCTGATGACTGTTCTTATGCCTTTGTAAACGGTTTTTGGTCAGATGCGGGAACCAGTGAAAGCTTGTTCAATGCATCAGATTTTATAAGAAAAAATAAAGAAGCCTTTAAATAAATTTTTTAATAGTGTGAGAGATATATTTTATTTCATCTTCTTTTAATTCTGGAAACATTGGTAATGATAATATCTCTCCTGCAATTCTTTCAGCATTTGAGAAATCTCCCTTTTTATATCCCCTATATGAAAAAGCTTCTTGTAAATGAAGAGGAATCGGATAATGAATGAGATGCCCGATATCTTTTTCTTTAAGATGTTTCATTAATCCATCTCTATTTTCTGTTCTGATAACATAAAGATGATAAATAGGAGTTCTGCCTTCAGGAATTTCAGGAATTTTCAGAATATTTTTTAGTTCAGAGTTATAAATTAAGGCATTTTCTCTTCTTTTAGCATTCTCTTTATCAAGATTTTGTAGTTTGACTCTTAAAACGGCCGCTTGAATCTCGTCCAATCTGCTATTTCTTCCAAGAATGATTGCATTATATTTATCTTTTTGTCCATAATATCTTAGCAATTTTAATTTATCAGAAATCTCTTTGTTTGATGTAACTATCATTCCACCATCTCCTAATGCTCCAAGATTCTTACTTGGATAAAAGCTAAAACATCCAATGTCTCCAACCGGAACTTTTTTCCCATAATATTCTGCCCCATGTGCTTGACAACAATCTTCTATTACAGATAGGTCATGCTTTTTGGCAAGATTATTTATCTTTTGCATATCACACGCAAGCCCATAAAGATGAACAGGAATTATTGCTTTTGTTTTTTTTGTAATTCTTTTTTCAAGGCTATCAGAATCGATTAAAAAATCTTCTCCAATATCGCAAAAAACAGGAGTTCCGCCAACATTTGTTATTGCCATTGCAGTAGGAATGGCTGTATTTACAGGAGTAATAACTTCATCTCCGTGCTTAATCCCGCTTGCAATCAATGAAAGTTCAAGAGCATCTGTCCCAGAATTCACTCCAATTCCATAATCATTTCCACAAAATTCTGAAAATTCTTTCTCAAATAATTCTCCTTCTCTTCCAAGAATAAAATTTGAGTTATTGAATATAACCCTGTTTATTGCTTCCCCAATTTTATCTTTTATTTGTTCATGATTCCTCTTAAGATCCACAAATGGTATCATTTTTGATATTCCTTCTTTCCTTTATAAAACTGAATGGTTTTATTTACTCCTTCCTCAAAACTTGTTTTAGGCTTCCAACCTATATGATCATAAATTTTAGTGGCATCAAGATATACATGTCCTGGTTCTATAGATTTTCTTTCTTCTGGATAAGGTATTTCTTCAAATTTTCCAGAACCTGCTAATTTAGTAATTATTTTTGCAGTTTCTCCCACCGTTCTTATATTGTTTCCAATATCTTCAAATTTCCCACCTACCCTTATGTAACTTCCAAGATTATATATTTCACCATTTGTTTTTTCAGATGCCATTGCCATTAACATTGCCTCAACAACATCATCAACATAATTAAAATCCCTTATGGGTTCTCCACCTCCCCATAATGCTATATTTTCATCTTTCAAAGCCTGGTGTATAAAATATCCTAAAAATCCAAGATTTGGCTCTCTAATATTTTGTCTTGGTCCATACGTATTTGTTAATCTTAATACAGTTGTATCAAAACCAAAATTAGTTGCATACCATCTATGATGAAACTCAGCAGCGTGTTTGTGAATTCCCTGAGGGTCAGATTCTTTCCAAACAAAAGTATTTTCTTTTATTGGGAGGTCTTCCAACCTTGCTTTTCCATAAGTATCTCTAGTAGAACTAAATAGGACTTTTAATTTTTTATTTTCTTCATTTTTTATATACTTCCTACAATTTTCAAGAAGAGAAACATGAGTTCTTAAATTCAAATCGAGATCAGAAAGAAGAATATTTTTACTATCAAGATGGCTAACAGATCCAGCAAGATTGAAAAGGTAATCAATTTCGTTCTTTTTTATAATTTGTTCCATAGCTTCTTGATTGGAAACATCTAAATTATAAATTTCTAAAGAACTGGAAACTTCAGCAACATTATCAGGATTTCCTCCAAGATTTTTAATAAGAGAATCAACTATTATTATCTTTTTTGGTTCTAATTCTAAAAGTTTCCTTGCTAAATTACTTCCTATAAAACCCAACCCCCCTGTGATTAAGATACTTTTTTCTTTAAATTTTTCGCGATAATTTTCCATTTTAATTGTTTTTTATAGATTTCAATAAATCAAAACTCTCTCTCAAACAATCTTCTAAAGTATCATTAAAAACAAAACCAAGTGAACAAAACTTTCCATTTGAAACTTCGTAAGGTTTTTGATTAAGTAAAGGAGACTTTGTTATTTCAATATTAACCCCCGGCTTTATCTTTTTTATTTCCTCAATAATATCATTCATTGTAAAATTTTTAGTTAAAACGTTATAAATTCCTCCCGAAGCCCCATTTTCTTCAACAAATTGAAAAGCTCTTATTTCGTCATTCAAACCAAGATAAGGTCTTTTGCTGTCTATAGCAGAATTCCAGATAGTTAATGGTTTATTTGTTGCAGCAAGATAAACAAATTTATTTATCGCCGTATGGAATCTCATTCCAACACTTGTCCCGAAAATAGTTCCATTCCTTAAGACAATAGTTTCAATACCATTTTTTCCATTTGCATTAGTTATAATTTTTTCAGCTTCCAACTTAGAAGCAGCATAAGGACTTGATGGTTTTAATTTTTCAAGAGGGGTTGTTTCATCAACAATACCTTCTGCTTCCCCATATACACTTGTTGATGATGGAAAAATAAATCTCTTGACTCCATTAGATATAGATGCTTCGAGAACGCACTTTGTCCCATATAAATTTACAGACATAGTTTCCTCTTCTTTATTTAGGGTAGCAGGAGCGTCAGTTATTGCAGCAAGATGCAGAACTACGTCTATGTCTTTTGTTGCCACTTCCATTAATTTACTATCTCTAATATCTCCCTCAATAAATTCATAGTTTATATCTCCTTGAAGATTAAATAACGAATAGTATCTTTGTGTCAAAAAATTATCTACCATTCTAATTTTGTTAATATCCTCCCTTTTTGCATACTCTCTTATTAATTTTGAACCAATATGTCCAAGAGCTCCTGTAATTAAAATATTTTTTTTATTTTTTATTTCCGTAAAAATCTATAGTCCTCCTTATACCTTCTCTAAATGTGACTTTAGGTTCCCAATTTGTAGCGGTTCTAAATTTTGATGAATCTGCAATAAAATTTCTTTTATTGATATCATTAGTTTTATCTGAAAAAGGGACATAGATTATCTTAACATCTTTCCTAGCAATATCTTTTACAGCCAACTTAATTTCTGAGACTACTTCATTAAATGTCCTTCCTTCTCCAGATCCAAGAACATAATTTTCCCCATTTGTTTTTTCAGAATCTGCTGCAAGTAAGAAAGCGTCAATAAAATTATCCACATAAGAATAATCCCTAATGAGACTGCCATCTCCGTGAATATTAATTACTCCATCTTCTAAGGCACGACCTATCATAAAGTTTAAGACTCCTCTTCTTGGATTGTTAATTTTTTGTCTTTCTCCAAAAACATTTGCCAACCTTAATGAGGTAAAATTTATACCATAATTTTCGGCATATGTCTTCAGATAATTTTCGGCAGCTAATTTATTAGCATCATAAATTGAAGGAGGGTTGGGTCTTTCCTCTTCATTTGAAGGGATCTTTTGAGGATTTCCAACTACGGTTACTGTACTGGGAAAAATTATCTTCAAATTTGATTTCTGTTTTCTACAATTGTCTAAAATATTAACAAGCCCCCCAAGATCATTCATAATATCTTGGCATGGTTGTTCCATTGATTTTACTAAATCTGTTTGCCATGCAAAATGAAAAAAGTAATCTTTTCCTTTTATTAAATCCAAGAAATCACTATCTTGATTGATTTTCATTTTAGTGACTTTTACTTTATCTTCTATCCCAGAAATATTCTGTTTATTTTCTTCTGACGAAACAACTAATATAACATCATCACCTCTGCTTACCATT
>CAYIHJ010000028.1:0-8229 GCA_964363245.1 Candidatus Woesearchaeota archaeon
ACTTGGTAATTTTCCACTAAGCCTTATTTCAACTCCCAAGGCACCAGCACCCATTATTCTCTGCAATGCTTTGTATGCAATAACCTTAAATTTCAATGGTCCGAATCTTTCAAGTCCGAGGGCAATTTCATCGGCCATTATCTGAGCATCAAATTCAGGTTTGAGTATTTCATCAATTTCTATGTGTGGATTTTCAAGCTTAAAGTGGTTCTTAAGCACACCTGTTAGTTCAGCTATCTTTTCCCCTCTTCTTCCAATAACTAATCCTGGTCTGTTTGTTGAAATTATTATTTTTTCTCCCACTGGTGTATATTCTATTTTTACTCTACTTACTTTTCCTTTTCCAAGAGAGGTTTTTATATATTCTCTAACTGCAAATTCTTCTTTCTTAAATTTAACTATATTTTTTTCTTCCAATTTATTTTTTATTTCTTCTTCTCCATTTTATTTTCTTTATTATGAATATGCTTAGATGAAACTTTCTCTTTTGCAACTATTTTGATATTTGTCCTTTTTTTCCTTACTCTTCCAAATCTTCCATAAGGTCGAGATGCAAAATTTCCAAATGCCTCAGATATTACAGGGTTTGATATTTCGTTTGCTATGGCATTTGAATTTAGACTTTTTAGTAATTTTATGAACTCTTCAATTGCATTTTTTGGATATCTTCCAGACATTATTGCTCCCTTTCTGTGTGGAATCTCCCCTTTCATTGGAAGAGCTCTTTTATGAAGAAGAATTTCTTCCAGTTCGTTAATTGCTTTATTTATTTCCTTGTGTTTTATGAATTTACATATTGCAAAAGATTGTTTGCTCGATATAGGGGTTCCAACTCCTCTAACAACAGCCTCTGTTTTCTTCACTTTTTTCGGCTTTTCTTCTTTTTTGATTTCTGTCTTAATTTCTTCTTTGTTCTGTATTTTTTCTTCTTTAGTTTCTTCTTGTGAAGTTTCAACTATCTTTTCTTCTTTCTTCTTTTTTACATTTCTATCTACTTTTTCCATCTTCCCGATTCCTTTCATTTGTTTTTGTTCCGGATTATAATTTTTTTCTGTCATTTTCTTTAGTTTTTATTTAGCTTTTGCCTTAGATCCTTTAGTTGCACCTATTCCTGCAGTCCCGTGATTTACTTTCTTTCTTGTTGGAGCAAATTCTCCAAATCTATGTCCAAGCATTTCCCCTATTATTTCTAATGGTACAAATCCATGACCATCATAAATTTGCATCTTCATTCCAACCATTCCCGGAACTATTATCAAATCTCTTTTGTGAGTTCTAATTTTCTTATCCTTGGATATTTTAACATTAGCCCTATTTACAAAATTCTCTATATCTTGGAATTGCCTAAGTACTGTTCTTCTCTGTCTCGACTTTAGATATTTTGCAAATTCCCTCACATCAAGAACTTTCAGCTCATCAAGCGTCTTTCCCCTGAACGTGAATTCTTTTCTTTTTAGTTCCATTTTTATTTATTTTTTTGATAGTTTTTATCTCTTTCCCGTTCTTCTTGGTCTCAAATGACCAACTCTTCTTCCAGGTGGAGCATTTCTCTTAGCTATCTTACTCTTTATTCTCTTTCCTCTTCCAGAGCCAAATGGATGATCTATTACATTCATCTTTACTGCAGATGTTCTTGGCCATAACTTTCCCCTTGCCTTAGTCATATGGTGCTTCTTTCCTGCTTTAAGTATTGGCTTATCAAGTCTTCCCCCGCCTGCAATTATTCCTACTGTTGCTCTGCAGTCAGGATGAAATGCCCTTTCTTTTTTAGAAGGCATCATAACCATTACATAATTTCCAACAACTCTATTTACTATCGCAGAACTTCCTGCTGTTTTTATAAAAATTCCGCCGTCTCCCGGCTTTGATTCTATATTATATATCGCGGTTTTTATTGGAATACTTCCTAATTTCATAATATTTCCTTCCTTAACTTCATTTCCTCCCATGGATATCTTTTCTCCTTCTACCATTCCTTTGAATGCAGGAATGTAAAATACTTCTTCGTTATTGAATTTTATTTTAGCCAAAGGAGCACTATGTGCAGGAGAATTTATCAATTGAAGGACTTTTCCCTCTCCACTAATCTCTTTTGGATATTTTACCCTATATGTAAATGCCCTTCTCTTTACTCTATAACTAAAACTTCCTTTTCCTCTTGCCTGTGAAATTATTCTTTTTCCCATTTATATCAATCCCAATTTCGTAGCTACATCGATAGCTGGAAATTTCTTTTTTAATTTAGCATAAACATTTTTTTTGTTCCCTTTATTTAATACTCTTATTTTTTCTACTTTTACCTCGAACAAGTCCTCTATTTCCTTTCTTATATTTGGCTTTGACATATTTCTATCTACTTCAAAAGTTAAAACATTCTGACTTTCTATCAACATAATTGCTTTTTCTGTAACTAATGGCTTCATTTTAATTTTTCTCCCAAATCTTTAATTGCATTTTCAGTATAAATTGTAAGTCTTCCAGGTCCACCCTTTGCTAAATCAACAACTCCAAGAGTGTCAACAGTCTTGAAATCAAGAATTTGTGCTTTTATTTTCTCCCCCTTTCCTAAAACAATTAAAGCTCCTGCATTGCTCTTATATGTTCTTCCTCTTCTTTTTCCTCTTCCACTTCTTATGCTTTTTACTTTGATTGCACATTCAAATAATTTCTCGCCAAGTATTTTCCTAAGGCTTGCAATTAATTCTTTTGTTTTTAAGGAGATAAATTTTGATTCAACAACAAAAGGAAATCCACTTATCTTTTGCCCGGTCAGTCTTTCATATTTTTTCATGACCATTCTTTCATTTGCTGTTGCGCTCAAAGCTGACTCCAAAGCCATTTTCATTTCTTTTTTGTTTATTTTTCCCATATTCATCATTGAAAGAACCTTTGGAGGATGAGCTCTTCTTCCACCAACTGTAGAAGCAACTTCAGCCCCTATCCAATTGAATTGTGAACCTCTCCTAGACATTGTTTTTCTTGGTATTCTTGACATACCTCTTCCGTAACCACTTTTCCATACGTGTCTTCTGTGTACAATTCTTCCACTAGCAGAATGTTGTTTTCCGGCCATTAAGTTTGGAGCATAAGGCTGTTTGTGTTTTTTTACTTCTAAAATTCTGTGTATCAAATCTTCTCTTATATTTTTACTAAATGCACTTGGAAGTTCTATTGATTTTGTTTTCTTTCCATTTATATCAAGTATGTCTGTTTTCATTTTATTATCTTAACTCCATAAATTCAAAATTTTTTTTAATCTGTTTTCTCGTTGGTCTAAGGGGATATGTTAATAAAATCTGTCTTTTATGAGGACCTTGTATAGAACCCCTCAAGACTAAATTTTCTGCCTTTACGTCTCCATAATTTGTTATTCCCTTAATGTTCCCTTCTGCTTTACCAATATTAATTATGTTATTATTGTAAACAACTCTTGTGAACATACCCAACTGACCAGCCATAGGAACTCTGAATGTGACTCTTGCTGGATGCCATGGTCCTAAACTTCCAGGTCTTCTTCTTCCCTTTTCAGATTTATGTTGTTTTAGAGTTATTCCAAATCTCTTTACTGCGCCAGAAAGCCCTTTTCCTTTAGTAAGTCCTCTTGCGTCCACGAGTCCTCCTCTTTCAAAAATTTCAGATACAGAAATTTCTTTGTTTAATTTATCTTTAACGTAATTAATTTTTTCTTCTAAATTTCCAGAAAGTCCTATTTCAATAACATCAGGGATCTTTTTTATATTTGTCTTTTTAACTTGAGAATAAGCAATAACTCTTATGTCATCATAACTTCCATGCTTCATATCATCAATTTTCCCTTTTTTGGATTTTGGAAACTTTATCACACTTTTTAGTTCTTTATCAGGATTATCGGCAAGAATCTCTCCAACAACTTTCCCGTCTTTGTAAAATCTAATAGAAAGAATTTTCATAGGAGGACATTCCATAATTGTAACCGGAACAGCAATTTTCTTGCCCTTTGTCATCGAATTTTCTGTGTTGTCCTTGACATATGCAGAAGCCATCCCTGCTTTGTAACATATAAATCCTTTAAGATTTTTCCCAGAATTAATAGCGTCCCAGTTTACACTAGGCAGTAACTTATTGGCCCTTTTTCTCGGCCAAAACTGCAAGCTTCCTTTTCTCGGTGATTTCGGTGCTGACATTTGTTATATTACTTATTATAGCGGAGTTCATTTTATCTTACCCTGGATTAATTAATGAGAAAAATAAGGTTTTTAAAGGTTTTCAAGCCTCAAAATCCTTCTCGAATTTGACTTCTTTGCCATCAACATCTGCTTGTCTGATAATTTTCCCTTTTCTTTTTGCCATCTCTCTTATCTTGGCAAAGTCCTTTTCATTTGTTTTTGGCATAACAATTCCATTGATAACGAATTTATGGGTTACGTTTATCTTCTTACCATCTTGAAGGTCCCAGAAAAAATCATCTTTTGCTGCTTTGTAATATTTTTCATCAATCTCCATCTGACAAAACCTATCATCAATTTTACCCTCTCCTTTTCCAGGTTTTGGAAGTTTTTCCTTAATTTTTAATTTAATTCCTTCATGTTCTGTGTTTAGAAGAAAATAATAAACTTTATCGGCGAGATTCTTGACTTGAGAACTCGTAAAATCATTAACCAAGTAAACCCATTTTCCAGATTTTTTCTCCCCCTTGAGTCCAGGAAGTTCTTCCTTACTCCATATCTTTCCATTAAAAGAAATATTACCTAATCCTGCTAAAAATAATGTGAAGTCATTTGCAAATTCAAAACTACCTTTAATTTTTACATTTTTTGTTTTCCATAACCCCAAAATAGCCCTTCCACCATATTCTCCTTTGCCAAACCTGATAAATTGTCTGTGTGTCGACTCACTAGATTTTCCATTAAAAATTTCTTTTATAAAATTCATATTAAAAAATAATGATTTTTACTTATAAACCTTTTGTAAAAATTCAAAAGCCAAACTTTATAAATTTTAATTACCATCTACAATTGAACCAAAAAAATAAAAATGATGGACGATATATATTTCAAAAGAGTGATGACCTCTGTCTTGCTTTTTGCACTAATAGTTTTATTCTTTTTTCTTGTAAAACCTATCCTTATGTCAATAATCACTGGAATCCTTCTTGCTTTTGTATTCAGTCCAGTATATGATTGGTTGCACAAAAAAACATCATCTAGAAATCTTTCAGCAAGTATAATAAGTGCTTTTCTTGTCTTGATAATAATTCTCCCTTTCTGGTTTTTCATGCCGGTAGTTATAGATCAATCTTTTGGAATATATCAGGCAGCGCAAACTTTTGATTTTGTAACCCCTTTGAAAACTATCTTCCCTGGTTTGTTTGCCTCAGAAGGACTTTCAAACGAAATAGCGTCGACACTTCACTCATTTACTACAAAAATTGCCAATTATATTTTGAATCTTTTTGGTGAGATTATACTTAATCTTCCAACTATTGTCCTACAGTTTTTGGTCATGGCATTTACTTTCTATTATGTTCTAAGGGATAAAGAAGAACTTTTAACTTATATACAAAGTCTCCTCCCATTTTCAAAAGAAGTTGAACATAAGCTATTTGAATATTCAAAGGGAATAACTTATTCGGTTATATATGGGCATGTCATAATAGGACTTCTTCAAGGAATTATTGTTGGATTAGGATTTTATTTATTCAAAGTTCCTAACGCTCTTTTCTTGACTCTAGTTGCTGTTATTTTGGGGATATTGCCAATAATTGGAACAACAATTGTTTGGCTTCCAGCTTCCATATATATTTTAGTATCACAAGGAACTATTCCAGCATTTGGAGTAGCAATCTTTGGACTTCTTTCTAATTTTGTAGAAGAATTCCTTAGACCAATAATAATTGCAAGAAAAACACAGATTAATTCAGCCCTAATTTTAATAGGAATGATAGGAGGAGTTTTCTTATTCGGAATTTTAGGAGTAATTTTAGGGCCTTTGATAATGGGTTATCTGTTAATTCTTTTAGAAGTGTATAGAAATAAGAGAATGCCTGGACTACTTATACAACCAGAAAAGCAGTCTAAATCTTAATTTTTTGATATAAGAGAATTTTTAAATTATAATTTAGTTTATATTAAAAAGAGTAAAAATGGAACTTAAGGTAAAAATCTTAAAATTAACTGCAGGGATTCCACTAGTGATGTTGAACTCGCATACTGCAGAGAAAATGGGTTTGCGTACAAGTGATAGAGTTTCTTTGGAAACTTTCTCCCAGCCACCAAAAGAAATTTCAACCATAATAAATATAACAGATAAAATAGTTAAAAAAGATGAAGTTGGTGTTTCTGATGAAATTCATAAAAGATTGAATATAAAAGAAGGAGAAAAAGTTGATATAGCTTTTCTTCCCCCCTCAAAAAGTCTTGTTTTCATAAAAAAGAAATTGAATGGAAAAATACTTTCTAAATATGAAATAAATGAAATTATAAAAGACGTAGCTAAAAATTCCCTTTCAGAACCAGAAATAGCCCTTTTTGTTTCTGCCATGTATGAAAGAGGGATGAATATGAAAGAAATAATCTATTTGATAGAGGCAATTATTAAGACTGGAGAGGTTATGAAACTTAAGGGTAAATATATTGTTGACAAACATTCTGTTGGAGGAGTTCCCGGGAACAGGACAACGCCTCTAGTTGTTCCTATCTGTGCTGCTGCAGGCCTAATTTTTCCAAAAACTTCTTCCAGAGCAATAACAAGTGCCGCAGGAACGGCAGATGTCATAGAGACAATTGCAGATGTTGAGTTTAATATGGCACAGTTAAAAAAAATAATACATAAAACAGGAGCATGTATGGTGTGGGGAGGTTCTTTAAAAATAGTTCCTGCTGATAATAAAATAATAAAGATAGAAAAAATCCTTAATATTGATCCAGAAGCACAGCTCATTGCATCTATAATGTCAAAGAAACTTGCAGTAGGTAGTAAGTATATTCTTATAGATATTCCTTATGGAAAAACTGCAAAATTTACTAAAAAAGGAGCAGAAATCTTAAAAGGAAAATTTGAATACTTGGGAAAATATTTTCATAAAAAACTAAAATGTATTATAACTGATGGAAGCCAGCCAGTAGGAAATGGAATAGGTCCCTCTTTAGAACTTATAGACATTATAAAGATTCTTGACAGAAAACAAACTGGTCCGAAAGATTTGGAAGAAAAAGCTCTTTTGCAAGCAGGAATAATTCTTGAGATGACAAATAAAGCAAAAAAAGGGAAAGGAATAATTCTTGCCAAGGAAATTCTTTACTCAGGAAAGGCGTTCGAAAAATTTAAAGAAATAATAAAAGCTCAGAATGGAAACCCGAATAGGGTTAAGTTAGGTAAATTTAGTGAAAATATTCATTCAAAAGAATCAGGAAAGGTTAGAGAAATTGATAATAAGCTAATTAGTTCCTTAGCAAGAATGACTGGTTGTCCAATAGATAAATCATCAGGAGTTTATATTAACAAACATGTGGGGGATAGTGTCAAAAAAGGAGAGAAGATTATGACAATATATTGTGAATCTAAACATAGACTAAATGAAGCTGTTCTTTTTGCTCATTCACACAATCCATTTATCCTTAAGTAATATAACTAATTTTTTAAACTCCAAATATCTTGTTCTTGCATGAAAGAAACGGTTAACGTCAGAAAAATGACAGATTATTTTAAGAAAAATCTGAAAAAAGGATACCCCTCTGAATCTTTGAAATGGGCCCTAATAAATCAAGGTTATCAAAGAACCTTTGTTGACAAAGCAATTGAACTAGCCAATCAAGAATTTGCTAGGGAAGCTCCTGTTCTTAAGGAAAAGCCAGAAATAACACATGAGATTGTAGACGAAACTGGAAACATGGTGGAAGTAAAGAAATCTTGGTGGCGAAGAATGATTGGGTTGTAATAATCTAATTCAAAGTAAAAATTTTTAACCTAAATATCATTAACTTATTTATACTATTAACAAATTATTAAAATTTAGCCAAGCTAATAAATATTCAACACAAACCTTTTTAACCAATTATTCTTCTGAAATATTAAGAGAGCCTCCGTCGCATAATGGTATTGCACCGGTCTTGAGTTGACGTTCGTCAACTCTCATTCGTCCAAGTGTGGTCAAATGAGAGAAAAAATAAAACACCAGCAAACCGGGCCTTTCGAGGCCTCCAGGTTCGATTCCTGGCGGGGGCGTCCCGATTTCAGAATAACGTACCTACC
>CAYIHJ010000029.1:0-7525 GCA_964363245.1 Candidatus Woesearchaeota archaeon
GGTTCTTAAGACAACTAAGAGTAAATAGCTATAATGGTGATTAGGAAAATTGTAGAAATCTTTATAAATAATCTTGAATAATCAATAACATGTTTGAAAGCTTTTTGTTCTTACAATCTTATGGATTTTTCCGTGGAGGCGGAATTGGAGATTTGCTTAATTATTGGGAGCAAGCAGGATTTTTTAGTTACATTCTTCCTTTTCTTTTAATTTTTGCATTGGTTTATGCAATTATAAGTAACATGAAATTGTTTGGAGATAATAAAGGAGTGTCTGCAGTAATTGCACTTTGTGTTGGTCTTCTTTCTCTTCAGTTTAATGTCGTTTCAATATTCTTTTCAGAGATATTTCCAAGGGTAGGAATAGCTTTGTCTGTTATACTTGCAGTACTTATAATTACTGGATTGTTCCTTGACCCAACTCAGAAATGGATGAAATACATGCTTTTAGGGATGTCCTTTATTGTTTTGTTTGTTGTTTTATTTCAGCAGGCTTATTCCACCTTCTGGTATGATATATTTTATTTCTTTGATACACAGACTTTTTCATGGGTTTTATTAGGATTAGTGGTGGTTGTTTTAATATTAGCCATAGTAAGACCAACAATACAAAATAGAACATTGCCAAACTTTAACCCCCTATTATTTGGACAACCCAGTCGTCCTTAGTCTTAATAAATAATTAAATTATTATTTCTTTTTCTTTGAATGCTTTTTAGAAGAAACTGAATGTGCTTTTGCAGAATGATTTTTTGGTGCGGAATGATGGACTATGTGGTGTGTGGTTGTGTGGTGTGTAGGGGCTGATTTTGGTTCTGACACTTGGGCAGGTGCAGGTGCGGAATGATTTTGATGTTCTTGTGCCTGGTGATGCTGATGGGAATGATGCTTTTCTGAAACAGCATCTACTATTTTTCCATATGTATCTTGCATCATTGACATTTCTTTTCTTACGTTTTCTATTCCTGCTCCGTAAGAACCAACTTTCTCCAGAATTGCAGATTGCAATCTGTCTATAACATTTTCTATTTTTCTTAGTCTTTCAGATATGCTATCTGTTTTTGTCTGGTAAAGAATCTTGAATTCGTTAAAACTTTCAAGATTTTGTTGTATTTTTCTTATTTTTTCAGAGAATACTTGTTGAGCTATTTCAACCATTGTATCTGTGTCAGATGCAGCATAACTTCCTTGCTCTTGACCCTGCGGGTAAATTTCTTGCATTCCCGAGGAATGATTTCCAGACTGGGAAAGATAATTTCCCGAGGAATATTCTGATTGTGCTGGTTGTGTGGTGTAAATATCATCCTGATACTCTCTTGATTTAGGTGATATTCTCTCGCCCATTGGTGAAGGAGCGTTTTCTTCTTCATTGTATTGATTAGTAGTAGGTTCCATTTCTTCCATTCCATTGTCTACAGCACTTTTTATATCTGCTTGGGCCAATGCATCATTTATTGTTTTTGGATGAAAACCATCTTCTTGTAGTTGAGAAACTATGTCTGAGTCCGAAAGACCCTGATTTCGCATTTGAGTTACCTGATCTAAAACACCCATTTTTATTATTTTAAATAATTTTTACGCTTTTTTTAATTTTTCTAAATCCTTTTTTCTCACAAAATCAAGTGGCTGAAACATTTTTGCTTGTTTGTAAAGAATTTCCAAGTCCTCTTTTTTTGCAAATTTAGAGAATTCTTCTGAAGCTGTTTCTATGAAAGAAACAAGTCTTTGCATATTTTCTTTTATAACCTGGATATCTTTTTTTGTCTCAAGCATTTTCTTGTCTGAATTTTCTTTCATATCTATCAGGTTTTGGCCTATAAGCAAGGTCCTATCTTTCAAAATCCTATATTTTTCTTCTAAATCTCTCAATTTTGTATGAAGACTTCCAAGATTATTTTCAAAATACTGAGAGTTCTCAACCATAGAGATATATGGCTAAAGCTCTTTAAAATTGTTGCGTTTACCTCGAGAATAAACCTAAATATTTTGCACGCAAAATATTTTAAACTGGGTTGTCTTTTCTAACTCATGCAATTTAAAGTAAATCAAGATTTCCATAAAAATCCAAAATGAATTTTAGAGAAGGGGTGCCTTTATACTCATATGAGGTTAAAAGAGAAGGGGGTGAGGATGTGCTTTATGTAAATTATATTGGTGCGCCGTATGTTCCAACTCTTGAAGATTCACCAGAAGTGATGGAAAGAACAATAGACTCTTTAATAGAGAATCCACAGGTATCAAGAATAGTTTTTGTCCAACAGAAAAATTATAATTATGATTTTAAGGAGGTAGAAATGTTGTTGGAATTAGCGCAGATTTATGTGCATTTGTTAAAGCAGGAAAAGATATTGTCCCAAGAAAAACTAATAATGCCTGGTTTTGAACAGCTTTTTTCAAAAAGATATAATGAGATATTTTCTTTCCTTTTCCTTTTGAAACAAGATCCTATTGCAGCATATTCGGACTTAAATAGATTAAAGATAGAAGCTAATATTTCTCTTGACAAAAAGAGCGAAAAACATAGAACTGATCAGATGAATTATGTTAGGCTTCTTGAAAAAACAATGGTGATGTTTGAAAACACCAAGATAATGAAAGCTGTTGCCAATTATATGGATGATTATCAGTTTGGGGAAAGAAACATATACAATAAAATATTCAAGGCAGATGTCATCCCTAATTTTACTTTTACAAGACTTGTTTCAGATCTTCCTGAAGAAGCAGAGATTATTGATCAATATGAAATTAAAGTAGAGGAATATGACAAATCATTTGTTACAATTCTTAAAAAAAAGAATGAATCAAAATTAATTTATCATCTTCTTCCGCCTGAACATGCTCTTTCAGAAGAACATAATATTCTTTTAAATCTTGCAAGAGGGGTTTTGGTTGAGCATCAGCCAAAGGCAGAAGAATTTGTTGATACTGAAAGAACAAGACAAGTTTTTTTCAACATATCTAGGGACTTGTTACAGGATTTGGCACAAACTAAAAGAATTAATCTTACATTTGCTGATGTAAATAAGCTGGCAACAATACTTGTAAGACACACTATTGGGTTTGGACTCGTTGAGGTTTTACTGCAAGACAAGAAACTGCAAGATATCTCTCTGAATGCTCCCATCCCTCTTACTCCTATTTTTGTAAAACATCAAGAATATAATGAATGTGTGTCAAATATACTTCCGAGTCAGGAAGATACAGACTCTTGGGCCGCAAAATTTAGATTAATTTCCGGCAGACCTTTAGATGAAGCAAATCCTATTCTAGATACTCAACTAGAGATAGGAAAAATAAGAGCAAGGATAGCCATTGTGCAGAGGCCTTTATCTCCAGATGGTTTAGCTTATTCAATAAGAAGACACCGAGAAGACCCCTGGACTCTCCCTCTTTTTATAGAGAATAAGATGATTAATCCTTTTGCAGCAGGGTTGTTGAGTTTTATGATTGATGGCTCGAGAACAATGCTTGTTGCAGGAACTAGGAGCAGTGGTAAGACTTCATTGTTGGGAAGTCTTATGCTAGAAATAATCCCTCGATTTAGAGTTATTGTTATAGAAGATACTCTTGAACTTCCAGTAGAATCATTAAGAAAATTAGGATACGATATTTTGAGAATGAAAGTAAGGAGCGCTTTATTAAAAACAACTACTGAAATGTCTGCTGATGATGGAATAAGGACCAGCCTGCGACTTGGAGATAGTTGTTTGATAATTGGTGAAGTAAGAAGTGCAGAAGCAAAAGCATTGTACGAAGCAATGAGAATTGGTGCACTGGCTAATGTTGTTGCAGGAACAATACATGGTGCAAGTCCTTATGGGGTTTTTGATAGAGTAGTAAATGACTTAGAGGTTCCAACAACAAGTTTCAAGGCTACAGATTTAATCGCAGTCGCGAATCCTATAAAATCTCCAGATGGATTGCATTCCTGGAAGAGACTTCTACAATTTTCAGAAGTACGTAAACATTGGAAGACTGACCCGCTTCTCGAAAAGGGGTTTGTAGATTTGATGAAATATAATGTTGAAAAAGATGAACTCGAGCCAACAGAGGATTTGATAAATGGCGAGAGTGAAGTGATAAAAGATATCGCCTCTAATGTAAAAGGATGGGCTGGAAATTGGGATGCTGTGTATGATAATATTCTTCTTAGGTCAAAAATAAAAAAAGAAGTTGTCGATACGGCACAAAAAACAGGAAATCCTGGAATTTTGGAATCTGATTTTAATACATTGTCAAACCATGCCTTCCATACAATATCAGACAATGTAAACAAAGAGATAGGGCTTCCAATGTCAAATAGGGTATTTCCAGAGTGGCAGAAGTGGCTGAATCAAGAAGTTAAGAAAAGGAAAGTGTAATTTTTAATCCCAAAATTTATTAACTAATTTTACTATCTTTAATTGGTGAAAAAGAGATGATAAAATGGCTGATGTAGAAGAAATTCTTAGAAAATATGGAAATAAAATAGAAGGACAGATTAACATTTCACGGACATATTCTGGAAATTATAGTCAAGAATATATCAGATTTAAAGATGAGATGTCTCCAGAACTTTCAAAGTATGAGAAATGGTGCAAGAGTCTTGGAAATGTAATAAAATTGAATCTTGCAGAGAAAGATAGAGTAATGGTAAAAAAACAGTTAGATATAGCACATCTTGATGTTGAGCCTTCGCAAGCTTTGACTCTTAGTGTTGTTTCATTTGTATCTGTTTTTCTAATAGGACTTATTATCTCAGTTGCAGTTTTTTTGATAAGCGGAAATATTGAATCATTTCCATTTCTATTTTTCATATTAATGATTGTAGTATCTGTCTTCATATTCTATTTTATGAATGGATATCCGGCAAGGTTGGCAAACAAATGGAGACTTAAAGCAAGTTCACAAATGGTCCCTGCTATACTTTATGTTGTTGTTTATATGAGACATACATCAAATCTAGAGAAAGCAATTGGTTTTGCAGCAGAACATTTGCAATATCCTCTTGCGTTGGATTTGAGGAAAGTTTTTTATGATGTTGAAGTAGGTAAGTTTTCAACAATAAAAGAAAGTTTAGATCATTATCTTGAGACATGGAGAGATTATTCAGTAGAATTTATAGAAGCATTTCATCTTATTGAAAGTAGTCTTTTTGAGCCAGATAATGTAAGAAGAATTTCAATACTTGAGAAATCACTTCAAGTTGTTTTGGATGGGGTTTATGAGAAGATGTTGAAGTTTACTCATGAAGTTAGAAGTCCCCTGAATACTGTTTATATGCTTGGAGTTGTTCTTCCTACACTAGGTGTTGTTCTTATTCCACTTGCATCCGCGATGATTGGAGGACTAATAAGAACAATTCACGTTTTCATCTTATTTAATTTGATAATTCCTTTCTTTGTATTTTATCTTACTGATAAAATAATGTTGCTCAGACCAGGAGGACATGGAGATTCTGAACTGCTTGAGAGAAATCCTCTTTATCATAAATATAAAAGTAATACACCTTATGCAAAAGCATTTATTCTTACTCTCCCTCTTTTTATATTAGGATTTCTTCCTCTGATATTTGGATATACTGATATTCCAATAGCGATGGGACTTGAAAGAGATTATACCTTTGCTGAGCTTGGACTGACGTTTTTAGGAACCGAACAATTATTTGGATTTATTTCCAGCTCGTCTGGGACAACTGGCCCATTTGGGATAGGGGCTCTGATGTTTAGTATGCTTATTCCTATCTCAATTGCTCTGTTTTTCTCGATGGCATTCAAAGAAAAGACAGAGGAACTAATATTGGAAAGGGAAAAAACTAAAGAGTTAGAATCAGAGTTTAATAATTCATTATTCCAATTAGGAAATAGGATAGGAAATGGAATTCCTCCAGAAATTGCATTTGGAAAAACTGCAGAATCTTCTAAGGGTTTGAAAACTGAGGACTTCTTCAAAAGAGTCAATTATAATATAAGACAAGGAGGGATGAGTGTCGAAAGTGCAATATTTGATAGAAGTAGGGGCGCACTTGTATATTATCCTTCTGAACTTATATCAACAAGTATGAAAATATTAGTAGAATCTGCGAAGAAAGGATTGAAGATAGCTGCATTGAGTCTTATGAGTATTTCTGAATATGTAAAGAACATACAAAAGATAAATCTGAGATTGAAGGATATGCTTGCTGAGATAATCTCTGACATGAGAAGTAATATGACCTTCCTCGCACCTTTATTGTTAGGCGTTGTTGTTGGCTTAGCTGCAATGATAACTGCCATCTTGAGTAAACTTAATTTATCGGACTTGGGAAGTTCAGCAGCACCTGGAAACTTACAGCAATTTCTTAATATATTTGATCTGACACAAATGATACCACCTTATTATCTTCAATTAATAATTGGAATTTATTTGATACAAATGGTTTACATTCTTTCTGGTACTCTTGTGACAATAGAATCTGGAGAAAACAAATTAGAGAGAACTCATAATGCAGGAAAGAATTTCACAAGAGGTGTGTTCTTATACTTCATAGTTGCTGCAGTTTCTGTACTGGCTTTGTTCTTCCTTGCTTCTATAGTATTAGGGAATATAATTTAGTGTGTAGCCAAGGGACATATGTCCTAGGCAAAACCGAAAATTAGTTCCGCGTTGATTCTATCGGTTTTGCATGAAAAAAGAGGAGATAAGAAAGGAGTATTTCAAGCTCAGAATTAAAGGACATACAAATAATCAATGTAGAAAAATTATTCTTGCACAATTTGGATATGAAGTAAACATAAGAACCCTAAGAAGGTGGACCAGTAAGTTGAATAATTTTGAGTGGGATTTAAAAGATAAATCAAAAATACCGAGGACAATTCACTATAAAATAACTCCTGAAATTGAGAGGAAAGTTATTTCAATAAGGAATAAAACTGGTTGGGGAGAGAATAAGATTTCAGATTTTGTTCCAAATATTTCGCATAAAACTGTGAACAAAATCTTGAATAAACACAAACTAACCAATCCAAATCCGCGAAGAAAAAAGAGGATAAAATACATTCATTGGCAGAGGGAACATATCAACTCTTTGTGGCAAATGGATACTTCTGACCAGAAGATTGAAGGTAAGTATTGTTTTGCAGTAATTGATGATTGTTCCAGATATTGTTTAGGATTATTTGGACT
This sequence comes from Candidatus Woesearchaeota archaeon, assembly GCA_964363245.1. GTDB lineage: Archaea > Nanobdellota > Nanobdellia > Pacearchaeales > GW2011-AR1 > JAGVNG01. Next base: position 7,143 of record CAYIHJ010000029.1, read on the forward strand.
CAACAGAGTGTCAACAAAAATTATAATCCATCTACTTGACACTCTGTTCAAAACTCATGGAAAGCCAAGAGAAATATTAACTGATAATGGAAATGTCTTTGGGTTAAAAAGTAAGCATTCTAAGTTTGATAGAGCATTAAATAGTCGAGGAATTAGACATATTAGAACTGCAATTCACAGCCCAACCACTTCTGGAAAGATAGAGAGATTCTTCCAAACTCTTGATAAAGAGTTTGCGTTCTGCAACAAAGATGCAGAATTATTCAGAATGAGATACAATCATTTTAGACCGCATACGAGCTTGGAAAAGAAGACCCCCAGCCAAGTTTATTTTGATTTTTCTAAGCTAAAGTAGGGTAGGACATATGTCTGGTGGGAGCACA
>CAYIHJ010000030.1:0-7167 GCA_964363245.1 Candidatus Woesearchaeota archaeon
AGATATTGAAGCGTCTATTGGAGCAATTATTACTAATTACTTTGCTTTATCAGATAAACACTCTGCATTTTCAACGATGGTTATCTCAGACCCTTATTTTTCATTTGGACTAAAGATTAACATTTTGAAGAAGATTCTTAATAAGATTGAATGGAAATCGTATAGGGGATTTAATGATGATTTGCGAATGATAGAAGAGATTAGAAATAGATTTGCTCACTCTATGATGTATGGTTTTGAAGGGGATTTAATATATACAAATAGAGAAAAAATTATGGAAGTTAAGAAGGCTAAAGAAATGCTCAACGAATTTATCCCTTTATGGTCAAAAGTCCTTAATGAACTTGATAATATATTTTGGCATATAATTGGAAAACCCAACCCATTCAAGAAATCTCCAGATGATAAAAATTCTGTTAAAAAAGTAGTGGAAAATTAGGACTTATTTAACAAAGCCTGTGTGGGAAAAAGTTTCACAAGTTCACTTATTTCCTTCTCCCTTCAGGAAAGAGTTTTTAAATTTGATTTTTCTTAGATTGAAATGTATGATTTTAAGAAAGTTGAAGAAGACGCAAGGAAGTTTTGGAAATCAAAAGACAAAGAAATAAAGATTAGTCTAAGGGATAATCCAAATAAAGAGATATTTTCATTCTTGGAAGGTCCACCAACAGCAAACGCCCCTCCTGGATTGCATCATCTTGAAGTCAGGACATTCAAGGACCTAATATGCAAATTCAAATATATGCAGGGGTTTTCAGTCCCAAGAAAAGGGGGATGGGATTGTCATGGACTTCCTGTTGAGGTTCAGGTTGAAAAGCAACTCGGGCTTAAAAACAAGAAAGAAGTTTTAGATTATGGGATTGGAAAGTTTGTTGAAAAATGTAAAGGTGATGTTTTTTCTTACATAAAAGATTGGAATAAATCAACAGAAGAGCTTGCCTACTGGATTGATTTGGAAAAACCTTATAGGACTCTTGATAATGAGTATATAGAAAGTGTATGGTGGAGTCTTAAGGAATTATACAACAAAAAAATGTTGTATGATGGACACAAAGTAGTTCCATTTTGCACAAGATGCGGAACTCCTCTTTCAAGTCACGAAGTTGCACAAGGTTACAAAGATGTAACTGAAGAGTCTGTTTATGTTGCATTTAAAGTTATAGGCAAAGTCAATGAATATATTTTAGCATGGACGACAACCCCTTGGACTTTGCCAGGAAATGTTGCACTTGCCGTTGGAGAAAATATAAATTACGTCAAGGTTAAATTAGAAGATGAAGACATTCTGATTCTTGCAAAAGACAAACTTGATTTAATAAAAGGAAAATATAAGGTTGTTGAAGAAATAAAAGGAAAAAAATTAGTTGGGCTAGCTTACGAACCTCTTTATGATATTAAAGAACTTGAGAGTAAAAATTCATACAAAATAGTTCCTGCAGATTTTGTAAGCACGGAAGAAGGAACTGGAATTGTACACACTGCTGTGATGTATGGTGAAGATGATTACAATGTTGGAACATCTCTTGGACTTCCAAAAGTTCATGTAGTGGGACAGGATGGAAAATTTTTGGATATAGTTCCACAATTTAAAGGTGTGTTTGTCAAAAGTGCAGAGGAAGCAATAAAGAAAGATTTGCAAGATAGAAAACTGCTTTTCAAAAGAGAAACCATAACACATAGTTATCCTTTCTGCTGGAGATGCAGTTCCCCGTTGCTGTATTATGCAATAACTTCTTGGTTTATATCTGTTTCAAAAACAAGAAATGAGTTAATGAAACTAAATAATCAAATAAATTGGTAACCAGAACACATAAAAGCCGGCAGTTTTGGAAAATGGCTAGAAGGGGCAAAAGACTGGGCATTGTCCAGATTTAAATTCTGGGGAACTCCTCTTCCAATATGGAGATGTGAAGGGTGTGGAGAAGATAGAGTTATAGGAAGTATAGAAGAACTTGAGAAAAATTCTATAAAAAAAATCCATGTTGGAAAAGATTTCAATTTACACAAGCCAGAAATAGACACGGTAAAATTCAAATGCGTGTGTGGAAAAGAAATGTCAAGAATACCTGATGTTATTGATTGTTGGTATGATTCTGGGAGTGCAAGCTTTGCTCAATTCCATTATCCATTTGAAAACAAGAAACAGTTTGAAAGAAGCTTCCCTTATGATTTTATAGCTGAAGCAATAGATCAAACAAGAGGATGGTTTTACACTCTGCATGTCTTAGCAACAATTCTATTCAAGAAACCAGCTTACAAAAATGTGATATGTGCTGGACATATATTAGATGAAAAAGGGGAAAAAATGTCAAAGAGCAAAGGGAACATAATCAAGCCAAGAGATATATTAGACAAGACAGGAGTGGATGCAGTTAGGCTACAGTTTTGCGCTACCGACGTTGGAAATGCAAAAAGATTTTCAGAAAATCTTATGCGAGAGTCAGTAATTCCTTTTCTAATTGTTCTTTACAATTGTAATACTTATTATCAACAGATTGAAAGTAAAAAACTGAAAAAAAGAATAGAAGACGATTGGATAATATCACGATTAAACTCTTTAACAAAAGAGGTTACAGAGGACTTAGAAAAATTCTCAATAAGTCCAGCCTTCGTGAAAATAGTCTCGTTTGTTATTAATGATTTCTCAAGAAATTATATAAAGATGACAAGAGACAGAGATGATACAAAAGAAATTATAGGAAAGATTCTCGAAAAAGTTTCTTTGTTACTTTCTCCTTTTGCTCCATACATAACAGAACATATTTATAAGAATTTCTCGAAAGAATCAGTGCATCTTGCCAGTTGGCCAAAGGGAGAGACAAAGAAAATTAATAAAAAACTTGAAGAAGAATTTGAAAACGTGCTCCTAGTTATTGAAAAAGGATTAGCAGAGAGAGACAAACTTCAAATTGGGTTAAAATGGCCTTTAAAAAGTGCAAATATAACTGCTGATTTTGATATGAAAAAGGATTTATTTGATGTAATAGCGTCCCAATTAAACGTTAAAGAAGTTTATTTTGAGAAAGTTAAACAGGAAGATCCTCTTTCCATTAAGCTTGACACAAAAACAACACCTGAACTAGAAGCAGAAGGATATGCTAGAGAGCTCTCAAGACTCATACAATCATTCAGAAAGCAACTTGGACTGAAGAAAGAAAATTCTATAGATACTTACATAATTACCGACGATAAATTCAAGAAAATTCTTGAAGGTCAGAGAAATTTTATCAAAGAAAGAACAAACTCAAAAAAGATTGATTTTGTCACAACTGACAAGGAAAGATTTAAAAATATAATTCATTTTACAATTAAAGATAGAAAGGGTGACATTGCAGTAGTATCTTAGAATGACTACCACATAGTAATTCAAAAATTTCACTCTTGGAACATAATAATATTTAAAAGGAAGAAAAACACTTTAAGACTACTAAAAAATGATAATAAAAGAAGAATTTTTGGGAAGGTTAAGAAAGATTTTTGACTTGAATCTTTATGAAGTTAAGGTTTGGACTGCTCTTCTTTCAAGAGGAACTTCAACGGCAGGGGAGTTAAGTAATATATCTGATGTTCCTAGATCAAGAACTTATGACATTCTTGAAAGTCTTGAGAAGAAAGGATTTATAATTATGAAATTGGGTAAGCCAATAAAATTTGTTGCTCTTAAACCAGATGAGGTTGTTGAGAGAGTAAAGAAAAATTTGATGGTAGATGCAAAACAAAGGACCCAGAGACTTGAAACTTTGAAGGGTGATGAAGTTCTTGAAGAATTAACTGGGCTTTTCACGAAGGGAATTAAATTTGTAGAACCTTCTGACCTTTCCGGAAGTTTGAAGGGAAGACAGAATTTGTATAATCACTTGGATATGATGATAAGAGATGCTGAGAAGACAATCACTCTTGTAACGACATCTGAGGGATTAAGTAGAAAGCTTGAAGTACTAATGCCAAGCCTTGAAAAATGTAAAAAGAGAGGAGTAAAAATAAGAATTGCTGCTCCAATAGATAATAATAATTTGAAGGTTGCAAAAGAGTTCAAAAAAGTTGCTGAAATTAAAAATCTTGAAGGAATAAAGGCAAGATTTGTAATAATAGACGGCAATCAGATAATGTTTATGCTTCTTGATGACGAGAAATTCCACCCTAATTATGACATTGGTGTGTGGATTAATACTGAGTTCTTTGCACAAGCATTGGAACAGATGTTTGATTTAGCATGGAAAGATATGAAGCCTGTTAAATAAGTTTTATTAAAGATAATTCTATTTTACATAATTATGGAAATTAAAGACGTTGATATTTTTAGCAAGGGGGATTTCCGCAAGTGGCTAGAGAAAAATCATGACAAGGAAGATAAAGTTAATCTTGTTCTACATAAGAAGCATACGGGAAAACCATCACCAAGTCATAGAGAGTTGATGGAAGAAGCCATTTGTTTTGGATGGATTGACACAACAATAAAAAAACTTGATGAAGACAAATATATAAGAAGGTTTTCTAGGCGAAGCAAAAATAGTACGTGGAGTTATAATACTCTTAGTTATGGAAAGCAACTAATAAAGCAGAAAAGAATGACTCCTCATGGACTAACTTTCTATAAAGAAGGATTAAAGAAATTACCTCATGACTATGGACTTTCTAAAAATCCAAAAGTTCCAAAAGATTTACAGGAAAAACTTGAAGGAAACAAGAAGGCTAAGGAAAAGTTTGATAAGATTTCTCCTTCTGCCAGAAAAATGTACTTGAGATACATTGAAAGGGCAAAAATGAAGGAAACAAGAGAAAGAAGAATTAATTCTGTGATTAAGCAGATGTCCAAATAATTTTTGTTCAGACAAAAATAAAAAATAATAAAAAAATAAACTGAAGGTTTATTGCTTAATCAACGCCAAGACAACTCCTAACAAAGTGGTTATGACAACTATCCATCCTGCAATCATTGCAACCACACTTCCTCCAAGCCAGCTTGGAAGAGTTAAAGTTCCACCAACCATTCCAAAGCCCACTGCGAGAGACACGATTACACCTGTAAGCCATGCAACCATATTCAAAAGGGACGATGTTTTTTTAGCCATGTTTCAACCTCCTTTTTATTTAATTCGAATACCAAACTAATAAAAAATAAAAAATAAAAAACTTAATTATTTCTTGTGATGCTTCTTCTTTGATTTCTTTGCCTTTGCTCCGCCACCAACAAGTCCAGAAAGTGTTGCTTTGTAATGTGTAGGTGCTTGTGCTGACACTGTTTTCATTGCCCTATCTGCAGCAGTTCTTGATTTCACTATATTCTGTCTTATCTCAGTATCAAGCCTTTGCAACTCATCATTTGTTTTTTTAACAGAAGATGCCAAAGCCTTCTCCGATATTTTTCCAAAGAAAAATCTTTTACATTCAGTATCAAATTCATCAAGAAGTCCCTGCTTTTCTTCCTCTCTTGCTCTTAAAAGCTCCCCAGCAACGTTGAATTCCTTCAAAGTCTTTGCAAAGAATTCCTCATTCATCATTTTTACTTTAACCATTTTTTTAACCTCCTTTTAATCATACAATAAACAAAGTGATATTTAAATAAGTTTTGAATTTAAATAAAAGCAACAGAATTATTTATTTACATTTTTTCCAGCACTTCAATCCCTAAAAGTTTCATGGAATTCTTTAAAGTCTGTCTGAATGATTGGACTAAAGCAAGTCTAAATGTTTCCTGTTCTGAACCAATAACTCTGCACACATGATAAAATTCATTAAAAGATTGCGCAAGACTGAAGGAATAATTTGCAATTATTGCTGGACTAAGGTTTTGTTCTGCATTCAAAACAACGTCGGGAAACTGAGATATTTTTTTAACAAGCTCTAGTTCTTTGTCCTCTAAATCATAAACTTGGAATTTTTCTTTTACAGATGTTTTCTTAATAATAGAACTGGCTCTTGCATAGCTGTAAAGAATATACGGCCCAGTATCTCCTTCAAATGAAACAAATTTTTTCGGATTAAATACAATATTGTTTGTTCTATTGTTTTTTAAATCACCATAAAAAATTGCAGCTATTGCCGTCTTTAATGCTCTTTCTTCAAATTCTGTTTTTCTGACTTTGGAATCTCTTTTCTTTATTTCTTTTTTTGCAAGAGCGATGGTTTCATCAAGAATATCTTTCAAAAACACCATACTCCCCTTTCTTGTTGAAAACTTTTTTCCATTTTTATCTAGATAAAGTCCATGATCTGCATGAACAAGATTTTTTGACCAATCCTTTCCCATCATCCCGAGAATTTTGAAAAGTTGCTTAAAGTAAAGTTTTTGTTCCTGTCCAACCTCATAAATCATCTTGTCAAATTTGTATCTTTTCTGTCTATCTATCGCAGCTGCTAAATCTCTCGTAGCATAAAGAGTTGATCCATCACTTTTTTCAATAACTACGGTTCCCAATCCCTGTCCTTCTAAATCAATAATATAAGCGCCTTTACTTTTTTTAGCAATCTGCTTCTTTTTTAATTCTTCAAGAAGTTCTTTTGCTTTTTTGTTGTAATTGGATTCTCCCTCGTATGCATCAAATTTTATTCTTAGCAATTTATACATTTTCTTGAAGTCTTCCATCGTGAATCCTTTGAATAACTTCCACAACAAAAGAGCCTTTCTGTCTCCGTCTTCCATTCTTTTGAACCATTCTCGCGCACTTTCATCATATTTTTTATTGTTAGCTTTAACATAAATTTTTTGCAAATAATTTATTGGGTCTTTTAGGAGGAGATTCTCCCTCCCAGATTTTTGGTATCCTGCAAGAAGCCTTCCAAATTGTGTTCCCCAATCTCCAAGATAATTTATTTTTATTACTTTGTGTCCTGAGAATTCTAAAATATTTGAAATAGAATTTCCTATTATTGTTGACCTTAAATGTCCTATTCCAAACTGCTTTGCAACATTTGGAGAAGAAAATTCAACAACTACTTTTTTTCCTTTTCCAATGTCTAATCTTCCATAATCTTTTTTCTTAGTTATCGCGTCCCAAACAACTTGCCTTGCAAATCCCTTTCGGTTTACAAAGAAATTAACATAAGGCCCTTGGGTTTGGACATCGTCGAATTCTGTCTCTGGAAAATCTCCTATTTTTTCTCTTACTTCAAGAGCAATTTCATGAGGACTCATCTTTAACTTACCTGCTAGAAAAAAACATGGGA
>CAYIHJ010000031.1:0-6976 GCA_964363245.1 Candidatus Woesearchaeota archaeon
GATGAAGAACCGAAATAATATATCGTTAGGAAATAATAACGGGATACTACAGTTGAGATATTAATCGAAATGGGGATACGGGGAGTTGAACCCCGGCGTCACGAGCTTCAGTCGTGTGTTCTCCCGCTGAACTATACCCCCATTTTTTAATATGCTGGACAACTTTTAAATGTTGTTAAATAAGAAGATTTATAAATTCCATTCTGTAATTTTTTAAATGGAACTTGAAAGTAAAGTTAAAGATTTTGAAGTAAAAAAATCGGTTAGAAATCAAGAAGGTTCTAAACCTTCTTCGTCCCAGGTATATCAGGTAAAGAGATACAATGGAATACAAGTAGCATTGGCACAGCACTCCACTGATTATTGCGGTGATGGGATGGGAGATGGCTGCTCAAACGATTAAACAAGAAGATTTTCTGTCTAGAAAAGAAAACTTCGGAGGAGCCCTTTTTTATAAACCTTGTTCTTTAATCTTTTTTCTGAATGATGAGGGATTCCAGTTGGTACCATATATCTTTGAAAATAATCTTGAATCATTTGAGGGGATAAATAAATTAGCAGGATATTTTAGTATTAGTAAGGAAATATTAATCCAAGATATAAACCAAACAAAACAAAGGATAGAAAATATAATTTCCTCCTCCGAAAACCAGAGATTTGCTGAGCCTTTCATGCCGATTTGTGCTCAGACGCCGGAACAAAGACATCTGATTTCCCCTATTTTCTTTGCATGGGAAATAACAAATAAATGCAATTATAACTGTGTATATTGTTCAACAAATTCCTCTTCTATGAATTCTGTGGAACATTCATTCTCCAGAGAAAGGGCTTTTAATATAGCCAATCAAGTAATTGAAGCAGAAATATTTCAGACTTTCTTCAGTGGAGGTGAGCCATTCAAAGTAGATTATCTCCCGGATTTGGTTCATTTCTTGACTCAGGAAAAAAGAAAAGTGATTGTTGCAACAAATGCTGCACTTCTTCCCTCTTTAGAAAAAGATTTGTGGAAAGTTAAAGATGCAAGATTGCAGGTGAAAATGGATACCCTCGACAAAGATAGATATAATTCCATTGTTGAAACTGCGGGAGCATTTGACGAATTTTCCAAGGGGGTAGAAATTCTCTCAAAGAATAAGATGGATTATTTTTTCCAAAGTGCCTTAACATCTTCCGAAATACCTGAAATGGAAAAGATAGTAGAATATGCGCAGGAAAATGGAGCCAGGAAAATTAAACTTACTAATATCCTGCATTACGGACGGGCAAAAAGATTAGACAAAAAATGGTCTGAAAGCCAACAAGAAGAAATTTTATCAACGCTCTCAATTCTTGATTCAAGGTATCCCCACTTTGTTGATTACACCCCATTAAAAATAGAATGGAATAAAAATAATATGCTTTACAATGAACAGTATCCCGTAACCAGCTGTAAAGCAGTGCGTTCTTATCTCAGATTGTTATATAATGGAAGTTTTGTTCCCTGTTCTGCCTTGAGGAATGTTGTTCTTGGAAATGCACGGGACGATACTATAATGGATGTATGGGATTCCGTCAAGGTGAATTCTTTGCGTAAAGATGGTTTCAAGTGTCCCCTTAGAGAAAGATTCAGACTTGAACTTGAAAATTGCCGCAGATAGAAAATTTCTGATGACTTTTCAGTATAAAAAAATCTAAACTGAGTTTTACCAAAAAATGACTAAATCTCCATAATTTATGTTGTGCCTGATTGTGCTATTTGAATTTACTTCAAGAACATATTTTATAGGCACTTTTGGATAAAAGATTTCACAATCAAAAGATTTGGTTCCATTGCATGGAATTAAACTTCTTTCAATTCCAATAACAACTTTTTCTTTATTTATCCATACCACGTCTATTGAAAACTTCATATCCAGTGTCCAGAATCTAGGAATGGTTTCCTCATCAAAAACGAACAACATTCCATCGCTTTCGTTTAAGAATTCTACTCCGCTCAATCCGGTTGTTTTTTCTTCATCGCTGTCTGCAATCTCGATATTATAGCAAGTTTTGTCTCCGATGCATATCTTGTTTATTTTAGAATTATAAAAATTATTTTGATAAATAATAAAACCTATTGATAATATAAAAAATACACCTATTATAATTAACAATTTTTTATTGTCTTTCATATAATCCATCTTATAATAAGAAATCAACTTTAAAAAAGTGTAAGTTGGGAATAGGCCACTGCTTTGACCAAGCCTGGACGAAGCAGCTAAAATTCTTTAGAATTTTTGTAAGATATAATTTAAAAAAATGTAAGTTGGGAATAGGCCACCTTCTGTCATTCCCTGTTTCCATTTAAGGACAGACGGAACGTGTTAACATTCGACTATGCCCCCGTATGGGGTTGCACCGGTTGAGACAGTCGTTTCAGCCTAACTTAATAGGATCGTTTCTGTTCTGGAGCTTACTCTCACGAATATCTTCCTTTCGAAAGACAACCTTATTGTGGTGGGCGGACCTTCCTCAGAACTTAGAAATCATATATTTGGATTTCTTGTTCATTTAAGAACAAAGTCCCGAAGTTAACTACCCAACTTACATAAATAGTGGATTTTTCCTGTTTTTAAGCCTTTTGAATACCAAAAGATTCTTCATTTTCTTCAGTGATTTCTCCTAAACTCTTTTTTTCCACTTTGAAAGTTCCATTTGAAGTGTCCAAATATAAATTGCACCAGTGTTCTTCAGGCATCCATTTAATTTTAATTTGAGATTTTCTAAAATATTTTTTAAGCGTTTTCTTAACCTCTGCTCTGTATTTTGTTTGAGCTTCTATTTCATCTTACTTGTCAAAAGGCATAGAGCTACCGGTCACAAGAACTCTTAGTCTTCCAAGATCCTTGTAATCTTCCCTAATATTTCCTATCTTTGATTCTAGGTTTTTCGGTTCAAAATTAGGTTGATGCATCATATACCCACTTTTTGTTTTCTCATCATACAACGCTATTGCTATGCAAGGACCAATCCCTTCTGATACCAAAATATTAGGACATCTTGCTTTTTTCATTTCATACATCCCTACTGCTACTTCTCTTTGTTTCATTTCAATTCCTTGTTGAAAGCTTTTAAAAATGTATCCTTCTTATGTATTTTATGAAAAGTGGATTGATAGTGATTATAGCAATAGTTGTTTTGTTGGCTGCGGTTGGCGGATATTTTTACCTTAACACGAATGATAATAGGTCAGTTGTTTGTGCTGCAGATGTTCAACAATGTTCTGATGGTTCATTTGTAAGTCGAGATGTAAATAATAATTGTGAATTTGCAGAATGTCCTTCGACAGGAACACCAGATAATCAGACAAATATTACCGATGAAAATCAAACGCAAACATTAAACATACAAATAACTGATTTTAAATTTTCTCAAGCAACACTTGAGATACATGTCGGTGACACTGTGACATGGACAAACAAGGAATCAATGAAGCACACAGTAACCTCTAACGAAGGAAAAGAGCTTAATTCTCCAACTCTATCATTGAATAAAGTGTACTCACACACTTTCACAACAGCTGGTGAATATGATTATCATTGTATATTCCATTCTTGGATGGATGGGAAAGTAATTGTTAGATAAGATAATTTAAGATGAAAATAAAGATAACAAAACAGATAATTTACAAAATAATAATAACTGTTGTTGTTTTTTGGTTAGCTGACTTCATAATGCATATCACAGGAGTTGGAGAATCAAATTACTATTATGTTTTGAAACTAGTAAACTCTTTTCTTCTTGCATTCATTTGGTTTACTGCATTTGATAGTGCTGAAGTTTACAAAAGAGCAATATATTCATTTGTGGCAGGAACGTGGATTTCCTTCACTTATTTGATTTCTTCTTACTCAGGATTAGTTCAGTTCTTTGGAATTTATGCTCTTTCCAGTCCCCCTCCTTTTGTTATATTTGGATTGTTCCTCTCACCATTTTTCTGGTGGGTATATCATGCGTTAGTTTTCTGGGCTGGTCTTGAACTTGCAAGGATTTTGATAAAGAAGTAAGTGGATGTTGGTATGAGAAGTTCCTACTGATAATATAATATATATTTCACGAAGGTTAATTATATCTTAAGAGTTTTTTACTATTAGAAATTATATCTCTAGACTATTTATTCTTCTTATTTCCCTATTATCGTTGAGTTTGCAGTCCAATTCTGCTTTACTACATAGCTTGTTATGTCTGCAGTTTTTCCAAAGAAAGAATATAACCAATTAAAATAAATCTTTGTTCCATCCATTATGCTGCTGAGAGAATTTAATTGGACATTGTTTATAATAAAGATATACCCCATGCTTAACACAATAAATACAGAAACAATTTTTACAACTCCTGTTGCCATAGACTGCCTTTTTTGTACTAACGCAACAACAAAAAATACAACTGCTATGAGTATTCCAACAACAACCCATCCGGAGTTAAGAGCAATAGACGATACCATATAAGGTAAATATTATATAATTATAAAAATCTTTCTATGTATATGGGACTAAATATCCTAATTCTTTACCCTAAAATCTCTCGCACCAGGCACATCCATTTTCAGGACATTCAGAATTGAGCAATGTCAGAGCTTTTTTCCAAGTATTTTCAGCATTTTTTATGTTTATTTCCATCTTTTTTAGGGTGGTGTCAAAAACCACTTCCCCTGTTTCCGTGACTTCTTTAGGAACATAGAATAAAAGGAAAGCAAAGTCTTCCGTTGAATATCCATTTTTTCTCAGGAGGAAATTATAAAGATCAAGTTGCAACTGATAATGTTCATGCGTGTCCTCCTTTAGTCCATAACCCCTTGTTTTATAGTCAAGAACAATAAGGTTTTTACCTTTAGTCAAAATATTATCAACAGCTCCAGCCAAGATGTTTCCGTTTTCATCAGTATATGAAATTCCTTTTCTATTGTTTTGCCATACTTTGAGAAGTTCTTTGTCATTGAACAAATTCATTCCAACGCAATCATGATGGGTTGCTATTTCTGGTGGTAAAAGCCCCCGCTCCATAAATTTATCAAAATGTACCTTAAGGATTCTATCCATCCCAGAAGGCAAAGAGGGAAAAATTCCTACTGGTCTTTTCCATACTTCATTCTTATCTAACCAGAAACATCTTGGACATTCCTTTAGAAGATTAAGCGAACTGGGAGATAGTTTGAATGTTTTCATACATCTGAAAAAACATTGCTATTATTTAAATAACCTTTTATAACAGCTTTGCACAAAAAAGAGTGTAGTTAATGTGCAAAGCTTTTTATAAACCAACCAATAATAAAGAAAACATGAATGTAAATAATTTGGTTAAGGATGAAACTGAAATAGACGAATCAGTTTTTAAGCAACTAATCTACGCAAGTCTTTCAAATATTAGTTCCCGAGAATTAGCCTATGCTTTTAAAATAGGAGACGAAGAGGAAAGAATAATCTATAGAGGCTATCTTGAAACACAATTCGATAGTTATAAAAAAGAATTTGAAGAACATTTAAAGGACCCACTTCTTGGTGAAAGAATAGAAGATGATTTCGAAGATGAGGATGACTAAAAATGACTAAAACTATTTTCGGTAAAATCGCACAAAATTTTTTCAATAAAAAAATTAAGAAAAGAGTTATGAAAAATTATTTGAGTATGTATTCTGAAGAAATCGCTTCTTATTATAATTTGGCTGGTAGTGATGAGAGAAAATTAATTAATGAAGTTTTGCAAACAACTAATCAAAGTTATAGAAAAAAAGTAGTATATTACATTTGGCATCCTGCTGCTATTAAAGAGAGAATGTCTGGTTTGGAAACGAAGGTAAAAAAATAAATCTTATAATCCAAGTAATTTATGAACCAAGAATGCAGGCCAAACAAGTGCCTTTAGAACTCCAAGAACTCCTTCCCAAAATCCAGTTGCCTGTTGTATGTAATAAACTGCAGCTCCTATGAACCCAAGTCCATAAACACAGCTTCCTGTCTTATATTCTTTTTTTACAAAATTGAATTCTTTCTTTGCCATGATATTATAATAAAAAAGAGAATTATAAATGTTTTGGGAAAACATCTAGCCACAATTCATACACATAAATAATGGTGAGTTAATTAGAATACTATATTTTAACGCTCACAGCTGTTTATCATTAACAATGTTTGAGTATTGCTAATTTCACAGAACTAAAAACCTTAACTGAAAAGTTAAATAAAAAAATAATAAAATTTATTGTGCGAGATTAAAAGACTCTAATTAAAATTAAAATCTTCTTCTTTCTCCGCCACCGAAGCCACCGCCCCTACTTCCTCCGCCTCTGCTTCCTCCTCTATCTCCTCCTCTGTCACCGAAGTCTCTTCGAGGTGGTCTTGGTCTGTCAGGGTCCATAGGTTTTGCTTCATTAACCTTAAGTTTTCTTCCTTCGATGTCTTTGTCATTCATTTCAGAAATTGCTTTCTGTGCATGACTATCATCGTTAAAGGTAACGAAACCGAATCCTTTGCTTCTGCCTGAAAACTTGTCTGTTATGACGCTTGCTTCTGCTACTTCACCATAAGATGAGAACATTTTCTCAAGCTTGTCATTGTCAACGCTCCATGGTAGATTTCCAACGTATATTTTCATGTTTATTTTTCCTCCTTACACTGATATGTATACAAATCGATTACCGACAAAATCTGCATTTAGTCTCCATTTCATCTTTGTATCTAACTTAGAATTAGCCGAACCGCGAAATCAAAGACTGAATCACTGAATCCACTTTATTCTACGTCTGAAATAAGTTGGGTTAAAGGGTTTTTAAAGATGTTGGTATGTCAATTAGCTTTGCACAATAAGTAATAGTTGCACAAAAAGTATTAGAAGATTTAATCAATAAAGATAATATTTATAATCTTATTTCTACATATCTAATTATGAATTTTAGATACAACTCTATTCAAAGAATATCAAAGATAATCTATAGGAAATTCTTTCCAATCCCGAAATCTCC
>CAYIHJ010000032.1:0-6581 GCA_964363245.1 Candidatus Woesearchaeota archaeon
TGAAAAACTAACATAATCATCCATTGTCTGACTTATGTGTATCATCCCTCTTAACATTCCCATATCTATGAATGCTCCAAAAGTTGTAATCTCGGCTATTGTTCCATAAACAAGCTCGTGAAGTTCAGGTTTCCAAGTTAGTAATTTAAATTTTGAAACATAATAAACAGCACCATCTCCAGGGATTATTACTCCCTCTCCTACTTTTAGTACATCTATAACTGCAACTACTTTTCCAAGTTCTTTATCATAATAATTAGCATAGGTTTCTCTTAGCTGTTTCTCAACAGCTTCTATAGTAGGTATTCCAAATAACTTTGGCTCTACCCTTATATGATCTTCAACTTCTGTGACATAGAACATTTTATAGTTATATAATTTCGCAATAGAACTGCGAACTTATAAAAATTATAGTAAAAATTGGTTTTTAAAGCTTTTTAAATGATTTCAAGTTTTTTCTTTCCTCTTATTATCATCTTTTTGTTCTTAATCTGCTTTTGTAAGTCTCTATCAAGAGTAGCTATAATCAAAGAAGGGTCTTTTTTAGCTATTTTTATTATGGCTTCGTCTGCATCTTCTCCTTGTACATCAAGAGTTTTAAAATCGTTTTTTTCTATTATCTTTAGTGCAGCATCTGCTTTAAGTCCCTCTAGTTCTCTTATTGCTTGTAAAGGAATAAGTGCTTGCATTCCTTCGTGTGAAATTTTCTCAAAAAAGTCAATTTTTTGCTTTACACAACTAATAATAAAGTTTGTATCTAGTATTACATATTTCATAGGATAAAGAAACTTTTTTAGTATAAAAACTTAACACTGGAACACAATTTTATTTATAAAACATAAACTTTAAGATTCAGTATGGAAAGTAATTTTTATGAAGTTTTCCCCGAAAAGAAGATTTTAATTGGAATGATTCATTTAGCAGGCGGAAGTGTTGAGGAAAAAGTTATAAGGGCATTACATGAAGTGAATACTTATGAAGAACAGGGTCTTGATGGGGCAATAGTTGAAGATTATCACGGAAGCCTTGATGATTTGGAGAGCACACTGAAGGTTTTACCCTTTGGCTCAATGAAAATAAAAATAGGAGTAAATACTTTAAGAGACCCTTATCTTGCATTTAAGTTGGCAGACAGATATGGTGCAAAATTTGTTCAATTTGATACAATACAAGCTTCTGCTGGAGAGGAATATAATCCTAAAAGGTTTAATGATAGATTGTTTATGTCTCTTCGGAAAAAATATCCTACAATAAGTGTGCTTGGCGGAGTTAGATTTAAATACGTGCCAGCAACTAGAAAGTCTTTGGGAGATGATTTAGCAGACGGTATGTTTAAGAGTGATGCAATTGTGACAACTGGCAAGGGAACAGGAATTGAGACCCCAACTCAAAAATTAAAAAACTTTAAGAAAATAATTGGTACATTTCCACTGATTGTTGGAGCAGGAGTTAATGATGAAAATGTTGTTGAACAAATGAGTGTTGCTGATGGAGCGATTATTGGAAGCTTTTTTAAGAATGGAGATACGGAAGCAAGTGTCGACAAACAAAGAGTTAGAAAATTGGTTGATTTGGTTATGGGATAAAACTTAACATTTATTAATTATATCTTCTCAATATAATTATGCAAGAAAGAGAAAATGTGTTAAGAATTCTAAAAGAGACAAAAACAGCAATGGGAAAGGGAGATGCTGCTACCGTAAAATCTCTTAGCAATCAAACTATCAATACTGCCTCGCTTACACAAGACCCCGATAATATTGCTCTTGCAGTAGTTGTGTATTCTTTGGGAAAGGTTATTGAAAGACATCAATATCAAGAATTTAAGGGGTGGGATGGATTCTTCAGTGCAGTGATTAATGCTATAGGGCTTTCAATAAAAGATATTGAGATGGGAAAAGAGGATAAAGTGGGAGAAGATTTGGGAAAAATAACTAAAGAGGTGGAAAAGCTTTCTGGGACATTCAAAAAATACATCCAAGATGTTTTTTGGAAAGCAAGGATAAACAAAGCATCAAAAATATACGAACATGGAATTTCAATGGAGAAAACTGCAAAGCTTCTTGGAATTACCTTATACGAACTTGCAAGTTATGCAGGCCAAGCGAGAATAGATGACGCCCCTCTTGAAAATACAATGGATGTTAAAAAGAGAATTAAAATTGCCATGGAGATGTTTACATGAAATCTGAAAATAAAAGTAAAGTAATAATATTTGATTCTGGTACACTCATAAGCTTTTCAATGAGTGGGATTACAGACATAGTGGAAAAACTGAAAGGAGTTTTTGATGGAAAGTTCATAATAACTTCAGACGTGAAAAGAGAGGTAATAGATAGGCCACTTCAAATAAAAAAATTTAGTTTAGATGCTTTAAAGATAAAACAACTTCTTGATAAAAAGATAATTGAGATGCCTTCTTCTGTCGGACTGAAGGATAATGAAGTTGCTAGAAAAACTGAGGAAATGTTGAATAGAGCAAATTCGACATATAAAGAAAAGAGTAGAGATATTCATATTATAGATTTAGGAGAAGCGTCATGTTTAGCAGTCAGCCAGATGTTAAATGAAAAAGGTTTTGATATCATTATTGCAGTTGATGAAAGAACAACAAGAATGCTTGGCGAGAAACCAGAAAATCTTGCTACTCTTTTGGAAAAAAGACTCCATGTAAAAATAAATTCAAATAAAGAAAATTATAATTTCTTTAGAGAGTTTAAATTCATAAGATCTGCCGAGCTTGTGTATGTTGCGTACAAGAAAAAGCTTATTGATTTGAAAAACGGAAATGTGCTTGATGCTTTGTTATATGCCATGAAATTTAAGGGTTGCGCGATTTCTGACTATGAGATAGCTGAAATTGAGAAAATTACATAAGTTTAAAAGATAATCTTTATTTTATATAATCAGAAAATAAAAATGCAAAAATACTTACAATTAGTTAATAGAATACTTTTGGGACTGCTTATGGTAATTCCTGGACTTATGAAATTTTTTGTGATTGGTCCTGATGCAGTTACTGGAATGCTTTCTGGAATTGTCTTGTTCGCATGGGCCCCTGCTTTTTGGGCATGGATACTTATGTTTTCAGAAGTGATTTTTGGATTGGCAATACTAGCAAATTACAAACTAAAATACACTGTAATTCCTCCAGTAGTAATCCTCCTTATAGCAGCATTGACTGTTAATATAGGAAATCCATCTGGCTTGTTACTTCACTTTGTTGCTGTGTCTGCCTACTTAATGTTAGCATACAAAGAGTAATAAAAAAATTAAAAACAGATTTCTTTTTATCACACCTCTAAAATAGGTACGATGTTTTAAATAGTTTAGGACACTTAATTCTTTGTAAAAATGGAACTAAAGAAAATTATTGATAGAAGATATTATGATAATAATAAGAAAAAAATTTACAAGAGAAAGGTAGATAGAAGAAAAAGGTTAAAAGAGGAAGCAGTAAAAATTGCTGGAGGAAAGTGTAGTGTTTGTACATATGATACGTGTATTTCTGCTTTAGAATTCCATCATCCTCAGAAAAATAAGGAAGGCAATTTTAGCACTTTATTAAAAAATGAATCTCGACAAAAGCTTTTAAAAGAAGCTGGAAAGTGTATATTATTATGTGCAAATTGTCATAGGGAATTGCATAATAAGGGTGCGTAGGCTAATGGTAGACTAACTGCCTCCAGAGCAGTGGATGGGGGTTCGATTCCCTCCGTGCCCATTTTTTGAACATGAAATATTATGTATATTTGTTGGAATGTAAGGATAAAGATGAAAAAATAACCTATTATTGCGGATATTCTAAAGATCCAAATAAGAGATTGCAAGCACATAGAGGACATGCAAAGAGAGGAAACAAAAAACATTATACTGGAAGACAAAAAACTCTTAAGATTGTTTATCTGGAAAGTTATGATGATAGGTTGGTTGCTATGAAAAGAGAAAGAGAAATTAAAAAATTAGGTAGCAGATATAAGAAAAAGCTGGTTCAATCTCAAAATTAAATTTTTTGTGTAAAAATTTATAAACCAATTTTGGCTCTTCTAAACATGGCATCATATCCTCCAGGACCTCAAAAGGCAAAACTGGATTATAGCATAGATAGAAAAACATATGACGAATTTGTAAAGCTGTGTAGTAGAAAAGGCTTCGCCCCTCAAATAATTCTTGAGCAGGCAATGAAGAAGTTTGTTCAAACTGGACAAGTCTAATTAATTATAATATGTACAATCAAATTAAGACAATATTGTTATTAGGAATATTAACAGCTATACTTTTGTTTATTGGAAACTTCTTTGGCAAAACTGGACTTACGTTTGCAATCTTGTTTGTTTTTGGGATGAATCTGATAACTTATTTTTTCTCTGACAAAATTGCTTTGACAATGTATAGAGCAAAAGAACTAAAGAAATCAGAATATCCTTGGCTTCATATTATGGTTAAGGAAATAACTAAAGAAGCAAAAATTCCAGAACCAAAAGGAATTTATATAATTCCAACTACGCAAGCAAATGCATTTTGTGCTGGCAGGGGACCTAAACATTATGTTATTGCATGCACAGATGGAATATTGAGTTTATTGAATAAAGATGAACTTAAAGGAGTCTTGGCCCACGAGATCGGCCACGCTAAAAATAGAGATGTATTGATTGCAACCATAGCCGCAACAATCGCAGGGGTTATTTCGTACTTGGCACATATGGCTCAATTTGCAGCAATGTTTGGAGGTGGAAGGGATGATGAAGGGGGACAGAATATTGTTGGTTTGTTGATTCTTGCAATCTTAACTCCAATAATTGCAATGATAATTCAATTTGCCATATCAAGGAGTAGAGAATATATGGCTGATGAAACTGGAGCCAAACTTGTAAAAAATGGAAAACATTTAGCAAGTGCACTGGAAAAAATAAACAATTCTGTGAATCATAATCCCTTGCGTTTTGGAAGTGAAGCAGCATCTAGCCTCTTTATAGCAAATCCATTTAAGGGAAATTTTTTGATAAATATGTTTTCAACGCATCCAGATTATCGGGAAAGAATTAAAAGATTAAATAGCATGAAATTTTAAGATAATTATATGGACCTTCGGCAAATTTTTAAAGTTTGGAAAGAGGTTTTTTTTAACTGGAGATATTTTCTTCTTGCAGTATTTATAGCCCTCTTCTTTTATTCTTTTAATGTTTTGATATTGGGTTTGAAAAGTCTAGTTGGATTTTACAATACAGCAGGTTTTTTCAAAATGTTAAATTTGTTTTTTGTTATGTTTTTAGGATTTAAAGATATTCTAACAACTATTTCTTTTGTCAGTTTGGTTTTGATAAGTATTTTATTGGGAATGCTTTTTAGTATGCTTATCTATAAATCAAATGCACTTTATTCTGGAGGCAAGTCTTTAGGAGTGTTTGGGAGTATTGGAGCTTTTCTAGCTGTTTTTGCTCCAGGTTGTGCTGCATGTGGAATAGGGGTTGCCTCGGCTATTGGACTTGGTGCAGGAGTTCTTTCTTTTTTACCATATGATGGACTTGAACTTTCAGCAGTTGCAATAATTATTCTTGTAATAACAATCTTTAAAACGACTAAAAATATGTATGTCTGTATGGTTCCTAATATAGGAAAAAACGTTAAAACAAATTTGAAAGGAGGTAAAAAGAAATGAGTGATGAAATAAGAATATCAAAAAAGAATTTGTGGATGTATAGCACTATGATTCTCTTGGTAGTTGTTGTAGTTGGTGGAGTTATGATGTTTAGTGGGGGAAATGGAGCTGCACCAGGAACAGGAAATGGAAATGGAGATCCTGGAACTGTAAGTGCAAGCGTAGATGATGATGCTGTTCTTGGAGATGCAGATGCACCTGTTACAATAATAGAATTTTCAGATTATCAATGTCCTTTCTGTAGAAAATTCTGGACAGAAACTTACTCTCAAATAAAAACACAATATGTGGATACTGGAAAAGTTAAGATAGTATTCAGAGACTTGCCTTTGACAAGTCTTCATCCAATGGCTCAGCCTTCTGCAGAAGCTGCTGAATGTGTGAGAGAGTTAGGAGGGGATGAAGCCTACTTTGAATACCATGATAAGATGTTTAGAGAACAAAATATATTAGATTCTGGAAGTGCTACTGGAGCTGTTACAAAAACAATTCAGTACACAAATACTGATTTGAAGAGTTGGGCAACTGAGCTTGGATACAATATAGGTACATGCCTTGACTCTGGTAAATATGCTAGCGAGGTGCAGAAAGATTCAAGAGATGCACAAACTGCAGGATTCCAAGGGACTCCAGGATTTTTGATAATGAAAACTGGCGAAACTTCAGGAATTCCTTTGAAAGGAGCATATCCATTTGATTCGTTTAAACAAGCTATAGATTCAAAACTGGCTTAAACAAGTGACTTTTAACAAAGTCAATTTATTTTTTATTATTTTTTAGTTTCTTTTTCTTTAATCTTTTAAGATTAACATAACTTTTATAAGATGTCAGTAAAAAGTTTATATATATTCACAACACTTATACAAACATGAAAGAAATATATTTAGACAATGCTGCTACAACCAAAGTAAGTGATGAAGTT
>CAYIHJ010000033.1:0-6463 GCA_964363245.1 Candidatus Woesearchaeota archaeon
CACGACACCTGGATTAAGAGTCCAGTGCTCTACCAGGCTGAGCTACGGAGCCATATTTCAAAGAGTTTATTTATGTTTAAAAAAATATCTAATAAGAGGTTAATAAACTTAACATCACAACAATAAATTATTTAATATCTATTGTTTAGTATTATTCAATATGACACTAAAGTTTTGTCCTAAATGTGGAGATCTTCTTATTCCAGAAAAGAAAGGTGAGAAGTTCTTTATAACTTGTGAGAAATGCGGATTTTCAAAAGAAGTTAAGAGACTAATCGCAAAAGAGAACTTTGAACCTAAAAAGAAAATAGGACAGGGAATAACAAAAAGTGAAAATTCTCTTGCAACTTATCACAATAAATGCTCTAAGTGTGGTTATGATAAAGCACAGATAATTGATATGGGAGTTTCTTATTCAGATGAAGATAATTTAATTCTTCTAAAATGTGGTAAGTGTGGATACAGCGAGAGAGTTGGAAGAAAGACTAGCTAAAATTATCTATATTGTCTCCAAGTGTTTTTGCATTTTGTACACTTGAAGAATTTTGTTTCTGCCTCGTCCCCTGCACGTGTTTGAACTGTCCAGAAATATGCTTTTTCGTTTCCGCATTCTCTACATTTTTCTTCAACAACGGGAAGAGTTTCAGTATCTTTTGGAGAAATTACAACTACTCCTTTGCTTGCTGTTGTTTTTTCGGAAGTAATTATTTTTGCTCCACTCTTTGTTGAATAGCCACATCTAAGGCAACCCATTTTTTTCGTTTTCATTACAAGAACTGAACCGCATTTTGGACAAAAATCCATTTTTGATTTAACTTGAAGGACGTTTAAATAATTTTGGTTTACTAGATGTTTCCAAAATTAGTTTTCTTGACAGAACCCTTTTTCTGATTGAGAATTTCTCCAATCATAGAATGCTAGCTTTACCCATCCCAAAAGAGGAGCTATTCTGAACCTTGCTTTTCCAACTAATTGTTCTGAACTTATTCTTTTTTCGCTTGATAATTGACCATTATTATTATCACCAATAGTTGAAAAAATATACGTGCCTTTTTCTTTTGTTATATTTATTATTCTGTGTATAACTGGGTTTTGTTGCCCTGCATTAAAGATAATGATATCACCAACTTGCAACTTTTCTGGGCTTGTTCCTGTTATGAATAGTATGTCTCCTTTATTGAACCCTTTTTTGAATGGAAATTCTTTGAAACTTGTTTCATCTACGTCGTAAATGTTGTATTTGTCTTCGTGTTTTGTCCACCATGTGACGAAATTAGAAAGGATATCTCCTTGGTGGTACATACTACAAGATTCAACTATTGCTAGTGGCAATGATGTTCCTGTCGCCATGTTGAGAACAGGGAAAAATATTAATTTTATGAACAAGAAAAGAAAAATAACCGAAAAAATCCATCCTTTTAGGCTGTCATCCTTCCACAAAAGGAACCAGAATTTTTTCAAATATCCTTTTATTTCCTCTTTTAATGCCATAATCAAAATAAAGTCTACAGAGTTTTAAATGTTGTTAATAATATTTTTTTACATATATATTTTTAAAGTTAATTTTTTATTTTAGACTATGGTTAGGAATGAAATGTTAAAAATGGCAATTGTTGCAGGAGCTGCTAATGCTCTTAAGTATAAGGAACAACATCCTCACGCAGATGAATCAGAAGTAATGGGTAATATTACAACAAACATAAATAAGATAATTGATGGATTAGATGAAGAGTAAAGTTTTTAGTAGTTCTTTTAGAAGAGTTTATGATATATTATATAAAAATTATCGAAATATTTAAATAGTGTATATTTGTAGTGTATACAAGAGGTATACACCTATTCACCTCTTTTCAACCCAGCCGTATCGACGAGATACGGCTAAATATTTACTTAATAACCAAAACAAAAAATGGCAGATATATTTGACAGCAAAATTCTTTGCAGTAAATGCGAGACAAAAATGGAAAAGCAGAATTTAGCAAAGAATGGATTTGTATTACGAGCAATGGTTTGTCCAAATTGCAAGGACAGAGTTATTCATCCTGTAGACGAACAAGAATACAGCAAATTTATAAGTTTAAAGAACAAAGATTTTAGAGTTAAGATGAGACTGGTTGGAAACAGCTATGCCGTTTCTATACCTATGGAAATAGTTTCATTCATAAAACAACAGGAAAAAATAATGGACGATATGGTAAGACTTTGCTTTGAAGAAGCCGGAAGACTTTCGCTTAATTTTAATGGTTTAGTTGAAAGAAACAGAACAGAGGAGCTCAGGAAAAAAAATGACCAATAAACAAGTTAAACTAAAAGTTGTTGAAGCATTACAGGACGATGCATACAAAGGTATTGCTAGAATTGATTCTGAGACAATGAAGGAACTTGAGATAAGAAGGGGTGATGTAGTTATAATAAAAGGAAACAGAGAGACAGTCGCAATTGCAGACAGAGCGTATCCTGCAGATGTTGGAGAGAGAATAATAAGAATAGATGGAATACTTAGAAAGAACGCTAAAGCAGGAATAGGAGAAGTTGTTTCTGTTTCGAAAGCAGAAGTTAAGGAAGCAAAGAAAGTAACAATTGCACCAGCCCAAAAAGGAATAATGGTTCAGGCTGACCCAGAGAGCCTGAGAAGGGGGCTTCTTGGTAGAGCTGTTCTTAAGGGAGATTTAGTTGTTCTTGGGGGTGTACAGAGAAGAAGAGATTTGATTTCTGAAGAGTTTGGAGACTTAAATGATATTTTTGGAAATCTTGGAGATATATTTGAAGGAATGAATGTCGGACATTTTGGGGGAATTACTCAGATAAAATTTGTTGTAATTAATTCAACACCAAATCAACCAGTAATTATAACTGAAAATACTGACCTTGTTTTGAACTCTAAGGCAGTGGAGATAAGTGAGGAAAAATTCCCAGAAATAAATTATGAAGATATTGGTGGACTTTCTGAAGAAATTAAGAAAATAAGAGAGATGGTTGAAATTCCATTGAAAAGACCAGAGATTTTTGAAAGGCTTGGAATAGAACCGCCTAAGGGAGTTCTTTTACATGGGCCACCAGGAACAGGAAAGACTTTGTTAGCAAAAGCTGTTGCAAATGAAACAGAGGCTAATTTTATTTTGCTTAATGGTCCTGAAATCATGTCAAAGTTTTATGGGGAGTCAGAGAAAAAAATAAGAGATATTTTTGAAGAGGCTGAAAAGACTGCCCCTGCTATAATATTTATTGATGAAATTGATGCTATTGCTCCAAAGAGAGAAGAAGTTTCTGGAGAAGTTGAGAGGAGAGTTGTTTCTCAGATTCTTACAATGATGGACGGGCTGAAAACAAGAGGTAAAGTTATAGTCATAGGGGCAACTAACAGGTTGAATGCAATCGACCCAGCATTAAGACGTCCGGGTCGATTCGATAGGGAAATAGAAATAAGTATTCCAAGTAAAGAAGGAAGACTTTCTATTTTGAAAATACATACGAGGGGAATGCCTTTAATGAAAGATGTTAAGCTCGAAGAGCTTGCTTCAGTAACTCACGGATTTGTTGGGGCAGATTTACAGGCTTTGACAAAAGAAGCCGCAATTAATGTTCTTAGAAAAGTTTTACCAGATATTAACCTAGAAGGAAAAGAACCTATTTCTCAAAAAGTCTTAGAAAAATTAATTATTCATCACCAAGATTTTGTTGATGCACTGAAAGTTGTAAGACCTAGTGCAATGAGAGAAATTCTTGTAGAAACTCCAAATGTTTCTTGGAATGATGTTGGAGGACTGGACAAAGTTAGGCAAGAACTCCAAGAAGCTGTTGAATGGCCTTTAAAATACAAAGAAAGCTTTGACAGAATGGGCATAAGACCTTCAAAAGGAATTTTACTTTATGGTCCTCCTGGAACCGGTAAAACCTTGCTTGCTAAGGCTGTTGCAAAAGAATCAGAAGCTAATTTTATACAAGTTAAGGGTCCTTCATTATTGAGTATGTGGGTTGGAAAATCAGAAGAAGGAGTTAGAAAAATATTTGAGAAAGCAAGGCAAGTTGCTCC
Source organism: Candidatus Woesearchaeota archaeon (assembly GCA_964363245.1). Lineage (GTDB taxonomy): Archaea > Nanobdellota > Nanobdellia > Pacearchaeales > GW2011-AR1 > JAGVNG01. Next base: position 4,034 of record CAYIHJ010000033.1, read on the forward strand.
TTGTGTTATATTCTTTGATGAAATAGATTCTCTTGCTGGAAAGAGAGGAATGGAAGCAGGAACAAAAGTTACAGAGCGTGTGCTTAATCAGATACTTGCAGAGATGGATGGGATAGTTGATATGAAAGATGTTCTTGTAATTGCTGCTACAAATAGACCAGATATGCTTGACCCTGCAATACTTAGACCAGGAAGATTTGATAAAATTCTCTTGGTAAATGCACCAACAGAAGAAGGAAGGTTAAAGGTTCTTCAGATACACACCAAGAATATGCCGTTGGGAGATGCAAAGAAGTTGTATGATGAGAAAGAAAGAGAAAGCATGTTAATCGAACTTTCAAAAAAGATAGAAGGATATACTGGTGCAGATATTGAAGCTTTGGTAAGAGAAGCAGCACTGATTGCACTTAGGGAATCTAAGATGACTGCAAAAACCGTGCAAAAATCAAATTTTGAAGAAGCTTTGACAAAAGTAAAGCCAAGTGTAAACAAGTCAGTGCTTGAGGTTTACAAGAAGGTAGAGGAAAACTTCCTTAGAACAGTTAAGTCAGCCCTTCCTCTTGAGAATAGCTATCTTGGATGATTTAATCTATTCCGAGACTAGTTTTAAGTGCCAAATCCACTTTTTTCACAAGTCCATCTGGAAGAATTCCTATTTTTTTGATTAACCTTGTTTTGTCTATTGTCCTTATTTGATTTAGTAAAATAGTAGAATCCTTTTTCATTTTCAAATCTTGTTTTGAAACAAAGATACTTGTAAGATATCTTTTTGATGAAATTTTTGATGTTAATGGAGCTATTATAGTTGTTGTGCTATAAATGTTAAAAATATTGTTTTGGATTATTAACACTGGTCTGATTCCTCCTTGTTCAGAACCCTTTGTTGGTTCTAAATTTGCCCAGAAAATATCACCCCTCAGAATATTTACCATTTCTCATTTTTATCCAAACCATCCATTAAAGTTCCTTCCCATTCCTTTGAAATTTTGAGACTCTCTTCAGCAAACTCAAGAGCTTCTTCTTTTAATAACTCTTCTCTCTTTCTTTTATCATTGTCGACTTTACTAATAAGATTAATAATTACCTCTTCATAAGTCTCTTTTCCCGCTTTTAATTTGTCAAGTTCTTTTTTTACGCTTTCATTCAGTTGGATTGTTGTAATCATAGCACTATAGAAAGACTATAGTATTTAAATTTACTCTTATTATTCAGCTTTCATTTTAAGATTATATATAACTATATAGTAGTTACAATATAGTAAGGTTTATAAATGGGGATTTTTTGAGAGAAGTATGACAAACGAAAAAGAAAAAATACTAATAGCAGATGATGAAGAACAACTTAGAGTTATAGAAAGTATGATTTTTGGGGATGCTTTTCCTCAATTTGAAGTTGAATCTTTTAGTGATGGGACTTCTTTAGAAAAAAGATTGACAGAAGATATTGGAAATGTCAGGCTAGTTGTTACAGATAATAATATGCCTGGAATAACTGGTAGCGAGATAATAGAAAAATATGCCAAGAGACCAGAATATGCAGGGCTAAAGTTTATTTTAGCTTATGCAGGGGATGATAAAATAGGAAAAAGAGCTGTTGAAAATGGTGCTTTTTCTTTTATACAAAAACCAGCTGATTTAGATACTTATCTAGATGTTGCGAGAAAGGCTTTAAATTTATAATTTTTATTCGGTAGTCACAATTACTTCTTTATCTGTAACTAAAAAAGTATTTTCAGATTGTGCAACCTTTCCGTGAGAAGATTCCATAAGCATAGAAAATTGATGAAGGTTTCCGTTTGCTTCTAATTGTTTCAAAGATAAGAGTGCTATTGCTCCAAACCTTCGGTAAATCCACCTAGAGCAAAATGGTAACGTGTTGTAATTTTCTATTACGAAGTCTAAAACATCTCTTGCTCCTTGTCCCCTAACATTTTTTTCAGATACGAGTTCGTAAATTCCAGAATCTTTTCCGTCATAGACTTTTCCTGCTCCGTTTGTTGTGAAAGGTTCTATTGCATATAATCCTTCTTTCAATGGAATTCCCTGATGACTATCTATATTTGGGATTGTTATTCCAGAATGCAACTCGTATTTATCTATTCCATGTCCGCTTAGATTTATGATTACAGATATCTCTCCAGAACTTACTGACTCTTCAATTATTTTCCCTATCTCATTATTTTTTACATTTAATTTTATAACTTTCCCTGCGTTTTTCAATGCGAGCTCAGAAGTCAGAATTAGTCTTTTGTTTTCCTCATTATTTTCCAAATCAAGAGAAAATGCTGTGTCTGCAATCCAGCCATCTACATGAACTCCTACATCAACTTTTAACAATCCATTAGCAAGAGTTTTGTCATCATATGAAGGAGTATAATGTGCAGCTACATCATTTATACTTAGGTTCACAGGAAATGCCGGTTTTCCACCT
>CAYIHJ010000034.1:0-6436 GCA_964363245.1 Candidatus Woesearchaeota archaeon
TCGATGCAGTAATTGTTGGTTTCAATATAGAAACTGATCCAGATGCACAAGAGATTCATGGAAAAGTAAAAATAATTCTTGAAGGAGTTGTATACAAATTAATAGAAAACCTTGTTGAATTCAGAAAGGAAAAATCAAAAGAAATAGAAAAAGAAAGGATGATGGAATTATCAAGCATATGCAAGTTAAAGATTCTACATCAACATGTATTCAGAAATACAAAACCAGCTATTTTTGGAGTACATCTAGAGGGGGGCAAACTCTTATCAGGCTTAAACCTAATCGATGATAAAGGAGAAAAGATAGGAAGAGTAAAGAATATGCAGTTAGATAATAAATCAGTAAACGAAGCAACACAAGGTATGGAATTAGCCATATCTTTGCCAGGAGTAAATTTTGAAAGAGTTTTAGGGGACAAAAATTTCCTTTATTCAGACATAACGGAAGGGCAGTTTAAAGTATTCAGAAAAAACAAGGATTTGTTATCATCAAAAGAACTCCAAATTCTTCAAGAGATAGAGCAGATAAAGAAGAAATAGGTATATCACAATCTTTAAATATCGATGATTTCTCCGAAAAATATGAACGACACAAGAACATTACCTAAAAAAGTAAAGAGAACGGAAAGACATATTAGGTGGAACTGGGAAGTATCTCCAGATTCTCCTGAATCAGCAAGATATCACTTTATTGTTGTTGATGATAAAAACAGAGAAATGACTATGAATTCTCTTATTGGGAGAATATCAAACGCAGGAATAACAAATTCCCCGGTAGAGTTAATAAGAACAAGACAGGGTAAAGTAAAGATGTCTGAGTTGAGATATTTATTTAATAGTTATGATTCTCCATTAAAAATTGGGGGATTTTTAGGAATAAGCAAACCAGTAAAGAGAGATCCTGAATTAAAAGAAAGGATAAAAAGTGGGTTGAGTATAGAACAATATGTTGAAAACGAGTACAATCCTACTCAATAAGAGAATATTTTTCCTTTATTTCTAATATTTTGGAAAAAGTTAATAAATTTTTATTTTCTGGAACGCCTTTGTGTTCCATTTCATAAGCCCAAGTTTCACAAGGAATGTAAATCATTCTAATTCCTGCTTTTAATGCTGGTTCAACATCGCTTCTTATAGAATTACCAATATGCCACACTCTCTCTTTATTTCTTTCCCCAACACAATTCAATAAGATTTTTTCATCTTTTTTAGAAACAATATAAATATTCTCACCAAACCATTTTTTAACTCCCGTGATTTCTATTTTTCTTTCTTGAACTCTTAAATCTCCTTTTGTAAGAAGAAGCAGTTCATCTTTTTGTTCAACAAGAAATTCAATAGTTTCTTTGGCACCTTTTACAAGTCCTTTTTCCTTCCATAAAGATTCGTCAAAAGCCAACATTCCAAATTGATAAGCATAATTCAACCCTTCTTCGGAGGGTTTTATATCTCTTGAATTACAAATAGTTCTATAAGTTTCTTTAAAAGATGTTGGAAATCTTTCTCTAGAAAAACCCATCGTCTCAACAAATTTTTTATCAATATTTACATGCAAATTCATAAGGGTGGGAATATCTGGTGCTTTCATCTCAAATTCATCAAGAATCCATCTTGCAAACTCCAACTGAGCTAAGGAATAAGTGAATTCGTTTGGAGCCAAAAGATCATCATAGTCGAATATAAATGTTTTTTCCATTTTGATATAAAAAATCACTTTAGAAACTATATAAATTTTATCGTAAATTTATTCCACCCTAAAATTATCCAAATCTCTTATCTTTATCGCATTCTTTAGTTGTTCTTTTCCTTGAACAAAAATATAATCTCCAATGTTGTCCAAAAACTTTAATTTTTTATCAGAAATTTCATTAGAAAGGTTAGAATATACTTTGGAAATGCAGTCATACAGCATTTGATGATTAAATTTATATCTTCTCAAAAAACTCATAGAATTTTCTTCAAATCTTTTTTTGTAGATATATGAATATAAAATTCCTGGCGGCATTTTGGAATCTTTAAAGTTTGTAAGAATATCCTCGGTTATGCTCTCATAATTTTCAAAGTTTTTCAAAAAGCCAGACAAATTGTGACTTTCAAACTCGCTAAGCCCTTCTCTTAATTTCTCTGCATTTTCTCTTAAAAGAAACAAATCTGCATCATCTGACATAATATGAGGATAAGTTATTTTTTCTAAATTATTTTTTGTTGGTAAAAGTTCTTTTACTTTCTTTGTATCCAAAGCGGAATAAATGCTCCTAAAGTGGTTTTTTAAAAACTTGAAAGAGCCTCTAAGACTACTCAATTTTGAATAATCTATTGTCTTTTCTATAATTTCAAAATATGACTCGGCATTAAAGTCATTAATTCCCATGTTTCTTAAAGAATTCAAATAAACAGATTTTTCTCTTGTGGTAAAATAATAATCAGTAAAAATATCTTTTAAAAAAGTCTTGAAATATTGCAAAAAAGCGAAACTGGCTTCTTTTTCCTTTAATTCTGCGTAAGCTCCCCCTAATTTAGGATAATGGGAGAATACCAAACTCTTAGCCCCTTCTTCTAAAGGAACATAATATTCAGCAACATTATCATACTTCCCATTCTTGGCCTTTTCCAAGCCCAAGGATCTTAATCTTTTTATTTTGAGACTAGGAAATCTTTTTTTAAAAATTTGAAGTTTATCTTGTCTTTCCTTTTGTTTGTATCCATGAAAAGGCAAATTTCTAGATTCGGTAAAATGTTTGTATTCATGGAGTTTATTTATACAATTTGGAGAAAATGCTATTTCGCTATATGTACAAAAAGGCAAAATCCCTTTCATTGCAACAAGAAGAGAAAAAGGGTTAATTCTTTCAATAATGTTTTTTGTAACATCCAAATCTGAACAAGAATAACTTACCATCTCTTTTGCTGCCTTTTTTCTAATCTCCTCTGTTCCACCAGACAATCTATTAAGTTCAACTTCTCTTAATTCATCATGAGTCAAGGATTTGCTAAAATTTATTTCCAAAAATCTCGCCAAACTTTCCAATTTATGGTTTGTTTTAAATCTCTTTTGATTTAAGTAAGGATAAAATATTTTTCCCATCCAAAGGGTATCTACATAAATTAAATCTTCCCTAAGTCTCTGGAGAAAAACTCTCACAAAATCTCTTTTTGGCTTGACATTTTTAACAGCAGGATCAAACATTATATCTGAGTCATCTGCTGCAAACTTTAGTTGGGTAATATCATAAACTTGATTATGCCCAAAAGATACAACTGGTTTTCTCTCCTTCATTTTATTGGTCAAATTTCTAATCAATTCTCGTTCATTATCAAATCTTAAAATTGAAAATCCATTGTGCTGACTTCCCTCTATCTCTTTGCGAGAGTCTATTACATAAAGTTCTTTTACAATTTCCTCTTTTCTTCCCCAAATTGTTCCTACAAATGAAACATCTGCTTTGAATTTTTCATCAGATAAATTAATTCTTCCAGTTCCATCAAGATCATAGTCAAACATTCTTTCAAGTCTTCCCAAAATCCTTTTCCTCTTTAAACTTCCAAGAAATTCTTCTTCTGTGATTTCCTTTTTTCTTTCAAAAGCCATTTCTTTTCTAAGCAACTTTTCTTTCATATCTATCATTTCTTTTTCTTCTGGCTTTTTCCATAACGGCTTTTCTATATCTATTATTACATAAGGAAGATCTCTAATCTCTTTTTCAGAAAGAAATTCTCCAAATTCAATGCCACCTAACCCAGAAAGCTCAACTTCATCATTATTTCCAATTTTTTCTAAAACAATAGAATCTAAACTAACTTTTCTATCAGGAAAAAATCCAGAGAACCTCAACAATCTGTCATAATTACCTGTCTGAAACGCTTTGGGAAGTTTGTGTAAAACAGAAGCTTCGTTTGGAACTTCAGCCTGCAAAACTTCAAATTTTCCAAAATTCTTAGAAGTAAAATTAAACTTACCTAAAGTTTCATCATTTTTCAAATCGTTTAACACTTCTTCAGCTTTTTGTCTAATTAAAAAATTGGAAGGAACAATCACATTATGATGGACATAAACTTTAACATTTCTTTCTTCATCAGGATTAGAAGAAACGTACCGGAGGTTTAATATTAATCTATTTGGTTTGTTCTGTTTTCTCTCAAACTCCAGGAAATTGTTAAACCAATAACCCATATTATCTATCTCTTCAAGAGATTTAAAAGAATTTATGTATTTAGCTAGATAGCCATCACGCGCCTTTATAGACAACAAATTTTCTTACAAGAAACTTTATAAACCAATTTCTCGATTATTTAATTATCAAACATGGCATTCAAACTTAATATGTCTGAAAAAACAGGGAAAACTTACAAGTTGGAAACAGAGAACGAGTTTTTCCTTGAAAAATCTCTTGGAGACAAAGTAGAAGGAAAAGAAATCTCTGACGATCTTTCTGGATATGAATTCGAAATAACAGGAACAAGCGACAAGGCAGGATTCCCATCTTTCAAAGAAGTAGAAGGAATTGGATTGAGCAAGCTTCTTCTTGGTTATGGAAGAGGAATGCACAAGAAGCCAAGAGGATTAAAGAAAAAGGGAAAAAAGCCAGGGGGATTAAGGCTTAGAAAAACCGTAAGAGGAAAGATAATTTCTCCAGCAATAATCCAAATAAATCTTAAAGTAATGAAACACGGCTCAAAAAAACTTAATGAAATTTTCCCAGAACAGAACAAGCCAAAAGAAGTGAAAGTAGAACAAAAAGTAGAAGCAAAGTAATCAGAAATTAAATAATAATTCTAAAACAAAATGGCAAAAAACAAAAATTATAATCCTACTAAATATGTCAGTGATAGTTATGTTGAGAGGGCTAAGATAGAACCTTCTGGTAGAATTCTTTCTTTAGATGTTATTCTAAAAGATTGTGAGGGAATAATGAAAAGACAAGAAAGAGAAGAAGATTCAACTTACAAGGAAGACACACAATGAAATTCTTAATATTGTATGATGTATTAAAAGAATTGTATTCTGAATTCTTAATACAACCCAAAGCTTTTTTAACAAACTTTTTGTCTGTTTTAAATGAATAAAACCTCTGAAACAAATGATTTACCTGAAATAAATATAGGAGTAGTGGGACACATAGACCACGGAAAGACAACTTTGCTTCATCGCCTGACAGGTAAATTCACAGACACTCATTCTGAAGAACTTAAGAGAGGAATTACAATAAAATTAGGGTATGCTGACCTTATTATCTACAGAAAAGATAATGAATATTCTACTGAGAAAAAATCAGGTTTTGTTGCAGAGAGGTATGTAAGTTTCATAGATGCTCCTGGTCATGAAATGCTTATGGCTACAATGCTCTCAGGAGCTGCAATAGTTGACGCAGCAATTCTTGTTGTTGCTGCAAACGAAGGAATAAAACCACAAACAAAAGAGCATTTCATTGCTCTTCAAGCAAAAAAAATAAAGAATATAATTGTAGTTCAAAACAAGATAGACTTAGTCACAAGAGAACAAGCATTGAAAAACTATCACGAAATAAAGAAATTTCTTAAGGGAACAGTTGCTGAAAACGCTCCCATAGTTCCTATATCTGCACAGCAAGGAGTCAATATAGACGCGCTTCTTGAAGAAATATGTAAGATACAAATTCAGAAAAAAGACACAGCATCAGAGCCTTTATTTTTAGTTGCAAGAAGCTTTGATATAAACAAACCAGGAAAAAATATTGAAAACCTCAGGGGAGGAGTTCTTGGAGGCATTCTTAAAAAAGGGAAACTAAAAGTAGGAGATGAAATTGAAATCAAGCCAGGACTTAATGTTAAAAAAGCCAATCAAGTTTCTTACAAAACTCTTGTTACAAAAATACTCACGCTTCATAAGGGAAATGAGAGTATGAAAGAAGTAACTCCCGGGGCTAGCATCTCAATAGAGACAGGATTAGACCCAAATCTTACAAAAGCTGATTCATTAAATGGTTGCCTAGTTTCTAAAAAAGGTGTACTACCAGAAATAACTTACTATATAAAAATAAAACATGAGCTCTTTAAAGAGGTTTTAGGGACTGAGGAACAAAAGGAAGTTTCTCCAATAAAACCAAAAGAAATGCTTATGCTAAATATAAACACCACAACATCTGTAGGGATTGTTGAAAAAATTAAAGATAATATTATTGAATTAAGTTTGAATATACCGGTGCTAGCTCTTCCAGAAAGTAATGTAGGTTTAGCAAGAAACATAAACTCACACTGGAGACTGATTGGTTTTGGAGAAATCGTCAATCAATAAAACCAATCAAATCATTAAATTTATAAGCCTAATTTTTCTATATAGAAGATGCAAAATAAAGAGTTAATTCTTGGCTTGATTATGTTTATTGCAGTATTTGCTGTAATTGGCCACATGCCTGTTCTTCTAGCAGATGGTAATGATAGTAATCGTTCTAACAATAGTG
>CAYIHJ010000035.1:0-6406 GCA_964363245.1 Candidatus Woesearchaeota archaeon
TAATAAAGTTAATGCTTCAAATGGCGAGGGCTTTAATTATCCAATAGAAAGACTGCATAACAATTTAAGAGACAGAACTAAAACTTTTCGTGGATTTCATGGAAGTGTAGAAAGTGCTAATGCAATTATGAAGGGTTGGGAGATATACTATAATTTCATCACAAAGCATCAAACCATCAATAAATGCCCTTACGAATTGGCTACTGACCTAAAACTTAATTCAGAAAATAAGTGGTTGGAGTTGATTAGAATGTCGGTTTAATTTTTTTGGTTGAATTACCAACCTTTAATACACCAATGTACGTATAGAAGGAGTTTTGAAGGATTTTGCCCAATTCAAACCTTATTCCCTCATATTGAGATGATATCCAACAAATGTGGGAAAAGGATGAGTATTTATGTAGTTAAGATTTAATCCCCTAATTTCCATGTTTCCTTCAATCCATTCTCTAACACTATCTTTAGAAGTACTTGCTCCTACTAAAATTGAACCATCAGCTATTACAGAGATGTTTTTCCCACTTTTCTCTTTAAGAGATTTTTCAAGTCTCCCTAAGAAAAAACTATGAGAACCAAAAACACAACCACTTAATCCTTCTGACTTAACAACAAGCCAATCAACTGGTTGATTTAGTTCAACAACTTCGTTTGAAATTCTGGAAAATAACTCATCAAGATATTTGGTAACAAGTTCTCCACTACCATCTTCTGGACACCTCACCTTATCAAGAAATGTGTAAATATTTTGTGCTGACATTTACAGCATAAAAAATCTTCTCTTTTAAGCTTTATTGCACTAAAACGTCAATAGAAAAATGGCCCCGATGGGATTTGAACCCACGACACCTGGATTGCTTTGTGACCAAGTCGCGAAGCACGCGAAACTTGTTTCAGCATAAAAGTCCAGTGCTCTACCAGACTGAGCTACGGAGCCATGTTGATCGAAGACAACTTAGTTCATCTGGTTAGCTTTAGCTTTTACCAGACTGAGCTACGGAGCCATGTTGATCGAAGACAACTTAGTTCATCTGGTTAGCTTTAGCTTTTACCAGACTGAGCTACGGAGCCTCTGTAGCTTAAAATATAAGAATTAGTTTATAAAATTATTCTTATAAGGATTTTCCCAACTTTTCCTCTGGTTTGGCCAAGCTTGGACGAAGCAGTAGAAAAATTAAATTATTACAAGAACTTTTTTAATTTTTCCTCAAAATCCTCAGAAGGCATTGAACCTACAAACCTGTTAGCAGGTTTTCCGTCCTTGAATAATACAAAATTAGGAATAGAATGAATATGGAATTTCTCTGCAAGAGGCTGGTTTTCATCAACGTCTATTTTTCCGAACTTTATTTTTCCCTTAAATTTGTTGCTCAAATCATCCATTAAAGGAGCCATAACCAAGCAAGGCATACACCATTCCGCAAAGAAGTCAACTAATACAACTCCTTTCTTGGTAAAATCTTCAAACTGTCCATTTGTTAATTCTGTTACTGTCATTTTGATTAATAATCATCTAGGACTAAAAGTGTTTATAAAAGTTTTCTTAATGGCTCAAGGGCAATTCTTGACCAGGCTTCAACATTTGCACCTAAAGAACACATTTCTTCGAGTTCACTTAAAGATAATAATTCAACTCTTGCAATTTCTTTATCCTTAGCAACAATTCTCTCGGCGTCGGTTGATAAGCCATATAACATCGCAAAATGAACTTTGCTTACATCATTAGAATCGTAGTTAATATATCCCATACTTTTCATGTCAATAATCTTTCCATCAATTAAAACTTCTTCTCTAGTTACTTCTCTCATGACACTTTCTCTAAGCATATTCCCCTTTACATTATCAGAAGGTTCTATATGTCCACCAAAACCCCATGACCATTTTCCCTGAAGTCTTTTCTCACAATATTTTTCATCCTTTGAAGAACGCTGATAGGCAAAGACTTTTTTTAGATTTGGATTGAAAAGAATTGTGTATCCTATTGGTTGCTTGTAATCTGTATTTAATTCGGCATTTCCTTTAGGATGATCTTTTGGTTCTTCAGTAGAACCTCTTCTCATAATTTTATAATTTTTTAGAATTCTTGACTCATAATTAATTTCCTCAGCAGGTCTGAATCCTTCAAAGTAATCCTCATTTCCATCTCCAAAAAGAACTTTGTTTTTTACAACTACAATTAATTTGTTAGGATCTCCCATCTATCGTTTTAGAAAAATGCATTTATAAAAATTTATATGATTAACTTTTAAATTAACCAGAGCATCCTTTAGGATCAACGAACCCACATCCACCAAAATCTACGTCGCAAAGTACTTGACAATCTCCTAATTTATAGGTACTATTAACATTTCCACAATTTGTACAAAAGATTTCAGCTTTTGCTCCTTTAGGATGTTTTCCATTTATTTTTTCATCCAATACTTTCTTTTTTTCACCATTCTCAGTTTTAAGATTTTCTACTTTAGAATCTCCGTTTTCTCCAAACCCAGAAACATATTTATAACCAAGCCATTTACCTAGATAATCCATGATAGATTTAGCTATGTGTATTCTTTCCTTATCTCCTTCTTCAACAAATCCACTTGGTTCAAAGTTTACTCCAACAAGTTTTTTTACATAAGCATCTATAGGAACACCATACTGCAATCCTATAGAAATAGATGTTCCGAAAGAGTCCATCATTCCCCCCATAGTACTTCCTTCTTTTGCCATACTTAAAAATAATTCTCCTGGTTTTCCATCTGGAAACTGTCCAACAGTAGCGTAAACATCATGTCCAGAAATTGTAAATTTATGTGTTATAGAAGCTCTTTCGTTAGGTAATTTAACTCTCTTGGCAGGATCAGGGGAAATCTTCTTCTCCAACCCCCCTTTACTAGTATCAACCGCTTGCCAAGCTTTGCTTTCATCTCTATATATTGCTAAAGCCTTTAATCCTAATTCCCATCCCATAATATAAGCTCCTTCAATATCTTCAACTGTTGATTCTTTTGGCATGTTTACTGTTTTCGAAATTGCTCCAGACAAAAATGGTTGCACTGCAGCCATCATTTTTACATGTCCTTGCCAAGCAATAAATCTTTCTCCCTTTTTTGGTTTAAAAGCACAATCAAAAACCGATAAGTGTTCTTTTCTTAGGCCAGGAGCACCTTCTATAGTATCATTCGCATCTATGTAATTAACTATTTCTTCAATTCCCTTAGCATCATATTCTAATTTTCTTAAAGCCTTTGGAACTGTTTGATTAACTATTCTTAGCATTCCCCCTTCAGATAAATTCTTGTATTTTACTAAAGCAATATCTGGCTCAACTCCCATAGTATCACAATCCATCATAAATCCTATTGTTCCTGTAGGTGCAAGAACCGTTCCTTGAGCATTTCTAAATCCATATTTTTCTCCTCTTTCATTTACATTTTTCCATAATTCCAATGCCTTCTCATAAATAGGCAAGAATTTCTCTGGTAACTTGCTCTTGTTTATATTTGTTGTATGGGCTTGCCTATGCATATTCATTACTTCCATCATAGGTTCTTTATTCTCTTCAAAATTCTTGAATGTACCAATTTTCTCAGCCATTATTGTTGAAAACTCATAGGTTTTAGCAGCAGTTAATGAAGTAATAACAGCAGCAACAGCTCTTCCCTCGTCAGAATCATATGCCAATCCTTCAGACATTAAAAAGGCACCAAGATTAGCATATCCTAATCCTAATGTTCTATTATCAAAAGAATTTTGTGCAATTTTTGGAGTAGGGAAGCTAGAAAATTCATAATTTAAGTCCATAGCTGTAACAATCACTTCTATTCCTTTTTCATAACCAGTAATATCAAAATCCCCCACATCATTTTTAAATTTCATTAAGTTAAAAGAAGCTAGATTACAAGAAGTATCGTCAAGATACATATATTCCGAACATGGGTTACTTGCATTTATAGGGCCTGTTTTTTTTGCAGTATGCCATTTATTTATTGTTGTTTCAAATTGCATTCCAGGATCCCCACATTCCCAAACTCCCTCAGCAATGAATCTCATCAAATCTTTTGCTTTATATTTTGGCATTTCAGCAGCCATGTCTTGATTGTGAACTGGCACAGTTTGCCATTCTTCGTCATTTTTAACTGCATTCATAAATTCATCAGTTGCTCTAACAGAAAAATTTGCATTTTGATAAGCAACCGTTTCTGAAGCCTCTCTTGCAGAATATCCTTGTTTTAAAAGTGCTCTAGCCTTTTTTTCTTCGTTTCCTTTTGCAACAATAAATTCTTTAATATCTGGGTGCCAATCTTTCAGTGAATTCATCTTTGCAGCTCTTCTTGTCTTTCCTCCTGATTTGACGATTCCAGCAACTGCATCATAGAATTTTTCATAAGCCATTGGTCCAGAAGGCTTTCCTCCTCCAGATATCTTTTCTCTAGAACTTCTCAAAGTAGACAAGTCTGTTCCTGTTCCAGAACCATATTTGAATAACATAGCTTCATTGACTGCAAGTTGCATTATACTCTCCATAGTATCTTCCACACTTTGTATAAAGCACGCTGAAGTTTGTGGATATAAATGACCCTCTCCAACTTGTGTTCTTACTGCAATTCCATTTTCATCAATATAATAATTATCAGTTTTTTGCTTGCTAATTCTTGAAGGATATCTATCTGTTCCTACATTAAACCAAACAGGAGAATTAAATGCAACTCTTTGACTTAAAGTAAGTTTGGCTATTTCATCTGAAAATACTTTAGCATCAGATTCACTTAAATAACCTTTAGCTACAGCTTGCTTACCATAAGTTTCACTTACTCTGGCAATAATTGGTCTCAAAGAATTTTCTCTCTCATCAGTACCCAATTCTCCATAAGCATATCTTGAAGCAACAACAGACCTAGCATTTAAACTAAATGCCTCTGGAAATTCAGAATTTTTTTGAACAAATATAACTTTTCCTCTCTCATCTTTTATATCAATATTTGAAAAAGCCCAATTAGTTTCATCATAAGGGCTAATATCTGGTTTAGAAAAATATCTTTCTATAGTTAATTTTCCTCTTTCTGCCATCCTACTCTTTCAGCCCCTTCAATTCTTTCTTAAAGTCTTTTATGTCCTGAAAATCTCTGTAAACTGAAGCAAACCTTATGTAAGCAACATTATCAATCTTCCTCATCTTTTTCATAATTAGTTCGCCTATTGCAGAACTCTTAACTTCTTTCCTACCTCTTCTTCCCAGCTGCTCTTCAATTTCGTTTATCATTTTGTCTATATCTTCTTTTGGAACAGGTCTTTTCTCAAAGGCCCTATTTACTCCATTTGACAACTTGTTTCTGTCAAACTTCTCTCTTCTTCCGTCCTTTTTTACTACATAGAAATTTTCTCTTTCTATTTTTTCGTATGTAGTAAACCTCTTCTTACACTTCAAACATTCCCTTCGCCTCCTTATGCCTTCTGGAGATGTTCTCTTGTCCGTAACCCTCAATTTATCGCTATTACAATGTGGGCATTTCATATACCATATATTGTATCCTTATTTATAAAAGTTACTATTTATTGTATAAGTAAGGAAGTTATAAGAAAAGTGCTATTTAAAGATTTATAATTATTTTAGAGTTACAGAAAGGTTAAAATTATATTTTTTATATTACCAATATGTCTTCTCTCTGTTATCCAACTCTCTTAAAATTTCATAATATCTCTTGAAATTCTCAACATTACATCCTGGAACTTCATTAATTTTATCTTCTGGAATTATTAACACAGTAGAATCTTCATGAGCAATTATTTGCATCTCTCTGACTAATTCTCCCAAATTCATTTTACTTATAGGAGTTCTATCTTCTGATGAGAGCATGTCTAAAGAAATAAAAATAACATTTATAAGAATTTATATAATAAATTAAATCTTTTTTCTTCCGGCGTTTTCATGAAATAAAACAACGCAAATAAAAAATCATATTTTTTTATTTCTCAAAAGATTTGCATTGCTAACAACTGTTATTGAAGATAGTGCCATTGCAATTTCAGCCATAACTGGGTGTAAAATTCCAGCAATTGCAATTGGTATTGCAATTATATTATATGCAAAAGCCCAAAACAAATTCTGTTTTATTTTTGTAAAGGTTGCCTTAGATAATTTTATTGCAGATACAACTCCTGAAAGATTTCCGTTTGCTAAAACAATATCTCCTGATTCTATCGCAATATCTGTTCCAGTGCCCATTGCAATTCCGACATTACTTTGCTTCAATGCAGGAGCATCATTTATTCCATCACCAACAAAAGCAACCATCCCCTTTGTTTGTAATTGTTCAACTTTTTTTACTTTATCTTCTGGAAGAACATTTGCAATAACTTCTTTTATTCCCACCTGTTCTGCTATTACTTTTGCCGTCCTTTCATTATCTCCAGTTATCATTACAAC
>CAYIHJ010000036.1:0-6261 GCA_964363245.1 Candidatus Woesearchaeota archaeon
TTAGCTGGGTTAAGAACGTCGCGAGACAGTTTGTATGATATCTACTAGGTGTGTTATTGTCTGAGTGGAACGAGTTGGTAGTACGAGAGGAACCCGACTCGGATGCCTCTGGTGAGCAGTCGTCATCTGGCGGGCTGCATAGCTACGCATTGAATCGATAAGAGCTGAATGCATCTAAGCTCGAAGCGATCCGCAAAACGAGACAATTAAGGCCCACGAAAAAGACGTGGTTGATAGAGTTGGAGTGTAAGCACGAAGCTTCGGCGACGTGTTCAGCTTACAACTACTAAGAGCCTCAAATGATTTTTTCTTAAATGAAGAAGTCGCTTGGATTTTATTATAAACACTCTTCCTTTGTGTCTAAGTAGGAATTTTCTCTAATACCTTATTGATGTGATTGGATTCTAAAAAACTTTATAAACCATTTTTATCATTTGAAAATATGAGAAAAACAATATTGAAGGAAGATAGGAGTGTTGTGGTAACACTTTATGAAGGAATAGTCAAAAAGACAGTACGTGGCTTCGGTAGAAGCAGACTAAGTTGGATAGTTTCTCCCGAGGAAATGGTTGATAGAGAAATAAGAGCACTTGAAATGTTGGAAGGGGTGTATAATGTACAAAGATTTGTAAAAAGAGAGGATGATGATACTTTTTACACAAGACATGTGCCCGGAACATCTCTAAAAAATTTCAAAAGATCATTGGACAGAGAATATTTTGAAAGACTTGAGGAAATTGTGATAAAATGTCAAGAAAAAGGAGTTTATAGGATAGGACAAAATAGAGATGATTTTATTGTTGGTCCTAATGAAACCCCTCGAGTAATTGATTTTGGAAATATTATTTTTGCAGACGATAAGATTACAAAATTTCCTGGAGTGCTGAATCTTGCAAGAAAATACAGCGATTTAAGACTGGCGGACTTAAGAAGAAGATATGTGTCTAATGATAAAAATATTTCTGGGGGCATACCTGTTCTTGTTGAAAATTATATATAACAACTTCTTTGATTACTTATTTGAAAAGAGCGAAATAAATTATTCCTGGAATTTGGAAAAGAAAAACTCCAAGGTGATAAATTGAGTTTCTGGACAATTGGAACAGCCAAGACACTTGATAATCTGGAGCAAATCCTTGAAGCATAAGGACCATTGCTATAACCATTAGGAAAGTCCCAAAATAAATCCAAATTCCAACAATAGTATTTAGCGTCTTGTGGAGTGAATCAAAAGTGCTTCTTATTATAAATGTCAAAAGCACTGTAATCATCACTAAAAAGCTAGCAAAGAAAGGGATGTATACTGGAATATTCAAGCCGTTAAAGAAATGCCCAACAGTGTCAAGCCCCTCAATAGATATTAGATTAAACATATCATTGAAAAGATACCATGAGAATACATACAATAGAACCAGTGCGACTATCATTCTATCTGGCTGTTTCCACGTCACATTTGATATTTGGGTTACAATGCTTTCACCCTCTTTTTCTTTTTCCATTGTTAAAAGAAGAAAAATCAATTTAAAGATTTACCTAATTGACATAGCTTTGCACATTAACTATATCACTTTTTGTGCAGGATGCTTTTTCGCTATACCATTGAAATCCACCTCCAGTTTTAATTCAAAGATTTCGTGGACTAAAACCATGAGATTATGAGCTAAGACCTTACACCTTATTTCATTGCCTTGGCTTCTTTCAGTTTTACATCTACAGAAGTCTCCAAACTTTCTCTTAATCATTGAAAATGTTGATTCAACATTGCTTCTTTTGTGATAATGGCTTGCAAATTCAAGATAGTTTTCAGCATACAATCTGTAAAGCTTAGCCCACATAGGAGAACCTCTGGCTTTGCCTCTTACATTGCTTCTAAATGGAATGTAAGGCATTGCTCCTATGCTCTCAGCAAGGTCAAGGTTTTCTCTTGAAGAATATCCTTTGTCTGCAGAAATTTCCTGCATTGAGAATTTATCAGAAGTGTCATCAACTAATGCTTTAAACATTGTTGAATCTCCAACTATTCCCCTTGTAACTTGTAAGCTTGTAATGATGTTGGTCTTGACTCCACAACAAATATGGGCTTTTAAGTATCCTTTTCTTGCTTTTCCACCAAAAGCATTTCTCACATCAACCCACCTGTCAAACCTTCCTGTTCCAAAACCAGAGGAGTCTATTGCAAAGAATTTTTCAACTTGTTTTAACGGCAACGCAGAAATTCCTATTAGATAGTCAAGAATTATCCTCATACCAGAATCATCAAAATAGTTTAGGAGAGTATTGAAGTGTGGAACATCTCTTATGTAATTTGCTTTCTTTGCAAGTTCCAAATCAGAAATAATTCTCCTTGAAGAAGTATTACTATAAATTTTAATCATACAACAGAAAATCATATCTCTCAAAGATTTTCTTGGTCTACCAAAAGTGTATTTTCTAAGTGGAACTACATTTAGAAGTTCATCAAGAAGCCTATAGAACACAAGTTTTTCTTTTGTTTGAGCTTCGTTATATTCTTTCCATTGCTGATTGTATGTATCATTTGCAGTTAATTTCCTGTAAATCTCCTCATTTACTTCCAAGTCTTTATCAGAGGATATTTTTAAAGCTTCTCCAGCTACTTGAGAATCCGTTAAATTCTTATATTGTTGGTTCTTATGTTTTTTTGATTCCATTACTCTTAGTCTGGTGGTGTGAATCAGGGAGCCTTCGGGCTCCCCTTATCATTATAATTTATTTTTGTTTGCTCATTTTAGCCTTTGCAGATGTGGAAATCATTGACTTTTCAGCCATCCAAGAGATGACGAGATTTCTTACTATCTCTCCATCTTTGCTTCCCATACCTTCCAAGTTTTTCATTAGCTTGTAGGTTTCGTCTGGCAAAGTTAC
The DNA here is from genome assembly GCA_964363245.1 of Candidatus Woesearchaeota archaeon. Lineage (GTDB taxonomy): Archaea > Nanobdellota > Nanobdellia > Pacearchaeales > GW2011-AR1 > JAGVNG01. The sequence goes on from CAYIHJ010000036.1 coordinate 2,884, forward strand.
TACAATTTTTTTGCTCATTTGTGTCTCCTTTATACACCAAAGGTGTATTATTATGTATAAATAAGATATAGGTAGTATATAAACCTTTCTTTTTCTATAAATTTAAATACTATTACTTTCATATTATATTAATATGACTAAGCTACAGCATAATGGCAAACAATATACAATAACAATTTCGCCAGAACATATTGACAGAATGGGGTGGAAAAAAGGAATGGAAGTCTATATCGCAAAGGACCAAGATAGAAACATTTTATATATTGAAAAAATGCCAGAAAATAAAAAGCAGACAAAAACAGGAGGAAAAAAGAAATGACACAGGTTAATGTAATTATTTATAAAGATTTAAATCAGATTTTAATAATGGTTGTAAGCGATATAGAAATACAATCTTTAATGGATGAAAAGAAGACTTTATTATCATCACTAAATCCTTCTTTTAAAGATGGTCGGTCAAGCCAGAGATTTGAGCATGATTTTGAAGGAGAAAAGGGAAATAAATTTAAGGTAGTTATTAGAGTTTCTAATTTTAATCCTTCAGATTTTTCCGTAATTCTGTGTGTTAAATTAGGTGGAAAATGGTTTAGACTTAGAAGATACAATGGAGACTCTCACGAACATACAAATAGCTTAGAACAAGAAAAAGTAAAGGGTTGTCATATCCATTATGCAACTGAAAGGTATCAAGAAAGAGGATTTAGAGAAGAAGATTATGCGAGGTCTACAAATAAATATGGTGATTGGAAAAAGGCTTTAGACATCTTGATGAAAGAAGCTAATTTTCAATTAGCCGTTGTAAAAGGTCAGAGGAGGCTTGAATCAAATGGATAAAAATACTATTCTAACGCAATTCAAAGAAAAAGTTTGTAAAGAAATAAGTTTAGAAGAAAAAGGCATAGGGAGATATTTAGTCAAAAATCCATTTATATTTGAGGATGGGGACCATTTAGTAATTCTCCTTCTTTTTGATAAAGAAAATAAATCTTGGAAGCTTACAGATGAAGGTCATACTTTTCAACATCTTAGTTATTTTATGGATGAAAAAGATTTTTCAAAGGGAAGTAGAGATGAGATAATAAACAGCTCAAAGAAAATGTTTGGTGTTACTGAAAAAGCAGGGGAATTATTTCTCCATGTTAAAAATGAAGAGTTTGGAAACTCTCTTTATGATTTTGTTCAATGTCTAATAAAAATAACAGATATAAGTTTCTTAGAAAGAGATAGAGTCAAAACTTTATTCTTTGAAGATTTTAGAGACCAAATGAATAAGATAGCTAAAAAAGAGAAGTTGGAAGTGCATTTTGAATATAATATTAAGAATGACCCCAGAGATATTTATCCCATAGATTGCTATCTTAAGACGAAGAAAGAAAATTTCTTTGTTTTTGCGATACATAATGATAACAAATGTAAAACTGCAATAATATCTATGCTTATGTTTGAAAGATGGGGTTTGAAGTTTAGAGGAATTGGTGTTTTCCAAGACCAAACAGATATAAGCCAAAAAGTTCTGGCACAATTTTCTGATGTTTCAGATAAACAGATTTCAAGTATGGATAATATTGACCGATTTGAAAAGTATCTTGAGTCTTTTAAATAGAAGATAATAAAGAATTACTGAATTATTACTTTATCAATTTATTAAAGGTATCCGATGCTTCGGAATCAGACATCTGCTTTGGAGAATTTTTAAATAAAAAGGGGCAAGCATCTACAGATTTCTTCTGTTTCTTTTTATCTACAAATAGTTTAGCGACCCTTATAGCATCTACAAGTGTTCCTGCACCATTAATGCTTATTTCATCTTCTATCATTGAATTAATAGATATTGGAATACGTCCAAAAATTTCACCTTCTATTTTAATATTAACTAATTTATGACCAGAAGGTTTTCCAGTGTATGAAAATTTAACAGAAGGTTTAACATCATTCTTCTCCAAAAATCCTTTTAATGCACCACTTTTTGACTTTTCCTTAGATTCTGCTCTATATAAAAGATTAAAATGGTCAGCATTTCCACCGATATTTTCTTGGGATGTTTTAGTAACTTTTATTCCTCTCATCTTAAGTAATTGCAATAAAAGTCTATTAAGCATTGTAGCTCCAAGCTGACTTTTTATATCATCACCTAAAAGAACTAATCCTTTTCTTTCAAATTTCTTTCTCCAATTTGTTATTGTTGCAAGAGGGGTTGGAATACAATTGATAAAACTACAACCTGCCTTTAATGATTCTCCAGCATAAAAATTAGTTGCTATATCGCTTCCTGAAGGAACAAGATTGACAACCACATCAACATTGTTCTTCTTGAGCATTTCAACCACATTTACGGAAGGTGTTTTACTTTCTTGAACAAATTTTCCCCTCATTTGTTTAATAATGCCGTCTAAAGTGGGTCCTCTATAAACAAGAGCACTATATGGGACAGGAGAAGTAATTTCTTTAGTTACATTAGCTCCCATTGAGATTGCCTTGTGCAATTTTTGCCCCACTTTTCTTTCATCAATATCAAATGCACAAACGAAGTCTATATCCTTAACCCTATAGCCACCTATTAAAGGGTGTAATAATCCAATTTCTTCTTTTGGGTTTTTCGTATAAAATGAAACTCCTTCTACTAAAGCCTTAGCAAAACTTCCAACACCCACTATTGCTATTCTTATTTTTTTCATATTATTTCATAGGTTTAATTAAAAATGATTTAGATTTTCTATTATAAGATTTTATTTCTTTAGCTTCTAAATTTGTATGAGACTCTAAGAATTCATTGAAAGACCTATATTCCCCAGTTCCTTTTATGTCCATATCATATAATTTCCAGTCATCAAAACAAATTATAAACGCTTCTTTTATCAATGGGGCTATGAACTCTAAAACAGCTTTTGAAGAACTATATGTATCACAATCCACAAAAACAATTCCAATACTATCTATTTTTAATTTTTGGGCTGTCGTAGGTCTAAGTGTCTTATCATACCACCCCTTTATCCAAGTTATGTTCTTTGGATTTATTTTCTTTCTTCTTAAACATTCATTCATTTTCTCAAAGGAGCAGGCATAAAATCCTTTTTTTAACACATCATGTTCTTTATCTGTGCCTTTTGGTAATCCTTTGAAGGCATCAAATCCGAAAAATCTCATATTTTTTAATTTCGTCTCTTTAGCCGTTAAATACATGCTGGACATTGAAGAGCCGTTAAATACTCCAAACTCAAGGTAATCCCCGATATTTTTTCCTTTTATCTTTTGAAGCCTTTTTATAGAATCGGCAAAAAAAGTTTTTAGATTTTCTGGAGGAACTAAATTCACTTCACAAATATCTTTAACATACCCTGCAGTCCAAGGAGATTTCGGGATTGGAAAGAATTTCCTATA
>CAYIHJ010000037.1:0-6030 GCA_964363245.1 Candidatus Woesearchaeota archaeon
ATGAAGAACCGAAATAATATATCGTTAGGAAATAATAACGGGATACTACACTAATTTTTATATAAAATTAATCAAATCTTCTTCTCTATCTCAATAAGTCTCTTTATCTTAACTTCCCTTTCCTTTCCAGTTATTCCACACTTGAAGAAATCAGCTCCAAATCCAAAGGCAAGATCAGCAAGAATAGTCTCGCTAGTTTCTCCGCTCCGGTGGGAGAACACAATTTTTATTCCGTTTTTTGCGGAAAGTTCACATACTTTCTTTACCTCGAGAAGCGAGCCTATCTGATTTGGTTTTACAATTATAGCATTTATACTCTTTATTTTTATTGCTTTTTCCAATCTCTTGTAGTTTGTAGTAGTTAAGTCATCTCCAACTATCAAACTATTTGGAAACTTCTTTAGGAGTTTGGCGAAACTTTCAAAATCTTCTTCATCAAAAGGGTCTTCAATATAAAAAAGATTAAAGTTCTTTATTAGATTAGAAATATAGTCAAATTGTTCTTCTGCCGTTCTCTTTAGCATTGGATTCTCGTATGAATACTTCTTCCTTTTGTAAAAACTTGAGGCGGCAACGTCAGTTCCAAAATGAATATCTAATTTTTTTAGAATGTCAAATACTTCTTTTTCATTTAGTTTTGTGCTCCAAGCATCTTCATCTGTTTTCTTTGCCTCAAAACTCTTATCATTATTCTTCAAAAAATACTTTACCTCTTCTTTTAGTTTTTTGCTCTTCTCCCAATTTTCCTTAGTGTTTTTCAAATTTGGAATAATAAGAAATTCCTGAAAATCCGGCTTCTTGCCGGATGCATGTTTTCCCCCACCTATACAATTTCCAACTAATCTAGGAAACTTCTTTGATTTGAGATTTATGAGTTCCCATATTTCTTTTTTTTGCTCTTTTGCGAGCGCCTTAAGTATTGCTGATTCTAGCGCGAAAAGAGTGTTCGCTCCTATCTGCCGGTCTACAATATCTTCTGCTCTTCTCAAATCATCGAACTTTTCTATTTTCTCACTTGAAAAATAACTACAAAATTTTCTCAACATCTTTTTGTATTCATCAATAATTTTTTTATAAGTCTTTTCTTCATTCTTTCCTTTGGATTTTCATTTCGGCGCGCTAGCGCCGAAGACACCAACATTGGTTTTTACAGAAACGTAGATAGTCTTTTCTTTTCTAGAATCAAAAACAGATTTAGCATCAACACTCTTTATAACAACCATTAATAAAAAAATGAAACCAGATTTATAAAATTATCTCAATAATTTTATTTTTACAAAAAATTAATCAGCTTCTTCTTCTGCGCCTGCAACTTCTTCGTCAACTTCATCGTCAGGATTTGCAAGAGCCATTATTTCTCCGCCCTTAACTATCTCTTCTTCTTCCGTCGTTTCTTTTTCTTCTATCTTCTCGTCTGTTATTTTAGGTTCCTTTAATCTCTTTAATTCTCCTTCTCTCTTTTCAGGGAAAGGTCTCTTTATTGATATTGGGAGAATACTTGATCTTAATTCTGTTTCAGCTATCTTGATTGGATCATACCTAAGAGTTTCAAGATCTTCTTTGCTTATTTTTACAAGCAATGGAGCGTTCATAGCAATCTGTAAAGCCCTTGCTCCAAGTATCCTTGCAACTTCATACCTTGTGAAATCTTCCATTTTCATTACCATTTTATTATTTAATGAACTTCTCCAGCTTTAAAAAGATTTTTTTATAGAGTTTTTCTGAAAGATCTATCATTTCATTTATTTCCTCTATACTTAATGCTTTTTCATCTCCTTTCTGCATAGATGAAATATATTCTCCTGTAGAACCTATAGTTAATTTTGTTTCACTTGCATCTTCTTCCTCTCTTGTAGGATCTACTATAATTGAATTCCCTATTTTGTGTAATGTTATTGACAATGGGATATCTTTGTTTAGTGGGATGTTTTTGCTTGTCCATTCCCCATGAACAACCTTCCCTTCTTTTTCATCATACTTTGGAATTTTTGCAATCCTCAATGCCGCTACTGCTCCTATTCCTGCTGCATCAAGAAGATTTCCATCGTCGTTGATTGAGTATATATCTATGAAAACTGACCATGCTTTTTCTCCTTCTTTTATGCATAATTTTTCAAGGTCTATGAATTTGCTTTCTCTTATTATTCTGTCAATAAGCCTCCCAACTTCTATTGAATTGAATTTTGGAGGACCAAGTTCAAATCTTGGTGAGCTCAAAGGTAAAAACTCCGCAGTTACCATGAGGTTTCCCTTATCTGCCGAGTCAGGATATGGTTCTCCTACATCCATCTTAACTCCAACTAAAACTTCTGTCTTCCCGATTTTTACTCTTACAGAACCCTCAGCATTTTTAGAAACTTCTGGTTCAATGACGATATCTCTGAATTCATCAGGCTTTCTACCATCAAATCTTTTTCCGCTTTCAAGATATTTTCTTATTCTTTCTCTTGTTATCTCGGATGTTTCGTATAATTCAACCATTTTATTCAGTTACCTCTTTCAATGCTTTTTTCTGAACTTCATAAACTTTTAGTGTGGCTTTTCTAGCCATTTCTATTGCTTCCTTCAATTGTTCTCTCTTTATTTTTCCGTCAAGCTGTATGTGCGTAAGTCTTCCATCATGTGTGAAGCTTATTGGTATATCTGTTGCACCTTCTCCCTCTTCCCAATCTTCTTCTGCTTTGCTTACATCAACAACAAGATTTTTGTCAAGTTTTCCTATCGAGATACTTGAAACAATGTCATTCATTGGTATTCCTGCATGTGCAAGAGCCATTGCTGCTGCATTTATTCCAGCGCATCTTGTTGATGCGTTTGCTTGTATAATATTTATATGAACATCAACGACTGTGTTTGGGAATTGATTTATCATTACAACAGGACTCAAAGCCCATTCTGTTATCTTACCTATTTCCATACTTCTTCTACTTGGTCCTGGCCTTATTCTCTCTGTAACCGAAAAGCTAATCATATTATAGTTGCACCTAAGAGTTCCCTTCTCAGAGTCCTGCATGTGCTGAGGATGCATTTTCTTTGGTCCATAAACAGCAGCGATTGCAATTGTATCTCCAAATGAAAACATTGCACTTCCATCTGCGTTTGGGATTATTCCAACTTTTGCTTTCATTTCTCTCATTTCATCAGACTTTCTTCCGTCTGGTCTTTCAAATGTTTCTTTTTTTGTTGTCATTATCCGTTTACTCCTTCTAAAATTCCCATAGATTTCATTAATCCCCTATAATGAGAAGTATATTTGTTTAAATCCTCAATGGAATATAATCCTGTAGCTCCTACCATTAAACTATCAAAATGCAATCTCTTTTCATTAAATTCTACTTTATTCCCATCTTGCACAGCTTTCTCTATTCCAGCTAAAGTCTCTTCAATTTCCTTTATTGATTCTTCATAACTCTTTGTTGCCATTTTATTTTTTCTTCTCCCGGTCAAACCATTTCTGTACTTCTTCTGTAAGTCCGCTTTGGAATGATTTTTCAGTCACAAATATTATTGCTCTCTTTGAAAACAATTCTTTGTCTATACTATCTCCCTTTATCCATATAAATCCATTTTGTCCAACAGTTATATTACATCCTGTCTCTTCTTTTATAAGATTTATCATACTTCCCTCTTTTCCTATTATTCTTGGAACTTTATTTGGATTTACTTGAATTATAATTCCGTCATCAATTCTTCCAAGTCCTTTTAGTCTCATTGTCAAGTCAACAGATTTTCTATTAACATCTTTTATTTTTGCAACAGCCATGTCTCCAATGTTCATTACACTATCAATCTCGCTCTTATGAACAAATCGAGGGAATTCTGCAACGGAAAGGAAAGAATTTTCAGGGGAGCCTATGTCCATAAGCCATCCATTGAACGTTATATTTGAAATCTTGCCTATTACAACATTTCCTCTTCTTGGTTGATAAACTCCAGACAAAGGAATAACCTTTACAAGTTTGTTTGTTTCCTCTGCAAGTCCGTATCTAAATGCGACAATTGCCTGTCCTATTTTTTCTGTCCCTTCTCCAGGAAGATAGCTATCTCCAGATAAGATTTCTTCTCCAGGAATTACAATTCTTCTCTCTGATACGTTTTCTTTTTCTGTCATTATTCTTTTATCTCTTCTGTCAATGCAGAGCCATGAGTTACTCCATTTAGTTTATCGTAAAAATCCATTAATGTTCCTGCTGGAACACTAACAACAATTTCTAAACTTCCATCATTTAACCATTTTTCATCTTCTTTATGTTGTGTGACTATGCTATAAGCTTTTCCAGTATGTATTGCGGGAATTGTTATTTTTATTTTTTTCGTTTCCAATCTTATCGGCATTACTACACTTAAACTAGCAATTATATCTCTTATCTGTGCATCAACTGGCACGTTTTTGATGTTAACATGTGCCTGTTCTAATGCAGTTTCTATTTTTTGAGGAGTGTAGGGTCTTCCGTTTTGGTCAACCGAGTTTGTTACAATGAAATCAATTACCTGTTTTATTTTCTTGTCTTTTTCTTCATCTCTATGTTCTTGGGTTACAAGAACTTCTCCTTTTTTGACTATTATCTGAGCTATTGCACCAAGATCATTAGTTCCAAAAGCCTGCATCAAGTCAGAATTCGACGCTGCAAGTCCTTTTTTACTATCTGTGAAAATTTTATCTCCTTCTGCTTCTATAAAATTTGATAAACCTTTTCTAAACTTAAGTGCATTATCCATATCAACAATAATCTCAAAGTTTTTCCCTGTTTTTTTTATTCTTGCTATGGTATTAGTCATTTTCTTTAGTATGTGATTAGAAGTTCTTAATTTCTTCTCCGTCTAACCTCTTTATTTTTTTATCTTTTATTTCAATATAAACTAATTCAAACCTGTTAATATCGAATTTTCTGCCTTGAACTTCTTTGAATATATCTAATGCAACTTTTACTCCTTTTTTCAAATTATCTTTCTTGTATTTCTCTCTTAACTTCTCTTTTATTTTTTCATCATTTTCTCCTATTGCATTTGTATGGTAAGAAAAGTAATTTCCAGTGACGTCGCTTACATAAAGTTCTGCTTTATCCTGATTTAATCCAGCTGTCATCATTGAAACTCCGTAAGGTCTTGCTCCGCCATATTGTGTGAATTGTTGTTTTAGATTTGAAATTTCTTTTACAACTAATTCTGGTTCTATTGGAGAATCATATGTAACTCTGTGTTGCTGTGAAAGAACCTGTGCTCTTTCTACAAGAACTCTAGCGTCAGACACGATTCCAGCAGCACTCGCAATTATATGACTGTCTATTTCAAAAACTTTGTTAGCACTCTTAGAAACAATCAATTTATCGTCGTTTCTTTTGTCTGCAAGTATGAAAAGTCCGTCAGAACAAACCATTCCTATACTTGAGCTTCCTAGTCTGACTGTTTTTTGTGCATATTCAACCTGAAGAATAGTTCCTTCAGGAGAGAACATTGTTGCAGTCCTGTCGTAGCCCATAGCTTGATGTTGCATATCTGTTGATATATCCATTTTGTTTACTTTGTTTGTATTTTATTGCTAATTTTAGAGAATTTATAATAATTTATCTTTTTCTCTTACCTATTCAAAATTTAGAAAACTTATCTCTTTTTAAGTTTTTCGGATGAGTCCTTTTATGCTCCCACTAACTCTTTTAACCTCAATTTTCTCGGGCCATACAGCAAAACTAGCACGAACATGGTCCACACTTTTTCTGTTTACTGCTATAATTGCCGAATCCGCATTGGATTTTATCCACTCCAATCCTGCCTTTGACATACCCAAAACACCTATGAAATCAAAGATAGATTTCTCGACGTTTTCCTTAAGATTCTTGCCAATCAACAATAGATATCTCTTCTTTTCCCGCATGCTTGGCTTGAGGGATTTCATAGTTGAAATAAAACAGCAACATTATTAAAACTATCTTTCTAATTATTGTTAAAAAGAGGAAAGTAATAATCTTTTTTAAAAAATAAAAATGGAAATATGTACAATAGGTGGGTTTGAAGAAGTCGGTAAAAATATGA
>CAYIHJ010000038.1:0-6023 GCA_964363245.1 Candidatus Woesearchaeota archaeon
TAAGTGAAATCTGTCTTTCTTTTGAATATAGCCTCTATCATATGCATGAATGATTGAAAACCCTTTTGATTTTAAGTAGGTAGAACTTGTTACAGGAAAACATTCGTCTGCATAAAATTGAATATCAGACTTCTTAGAGGGCATACTGGGAGGTTGCTCCCTGATCCTTTATTTCTTGAAGAACTTTCTTTGCTGTAGATTTCTTCACCCAAGGATAAGCAGCAACAAAATCACTAATGTTATAGCCTTCCATTAGATAGTCAATAAGAAATGAAACTGGAACTTTACTGCCTGGAACAATCTTTTCTTTTAGCGGAACGGGCATCAATTTCATAGTACGTTATTATAATATATCTGTCAAAATTGAGGCGTATGCTATTTCTTGTCTTTCACCAGATTCCAGACAAAAAAGGAGATAAACGAGACTACAAAGGATATTTCGCCAGAAGTATCCTCTCTTGGCCAGGTAGCAAAATGCGTCAATTGAATAGGTAGAGTTTGGGGGTGAACCAAAGCAACAGCACATATATATAACCACCCGAGAAGGCCAAAAACGAATAAGATAAAAGATTCATTTATTTCTCACCCCCTTCCTGTTTTAAAAAAATGTATTTCTGGAAGCATGCGCATGCTTCCAATAAGGGGACTTTTTAAGCGGGGTGAATTTTGCAAGGGCGAGCTTTATGCTCGTTTATCTAGACCCTTGCCAAAAGAGGGGTCCAGCCCCCTAACTCATCAGGTAAGCGAGGGAATATTTATTTACCAGGGATTGACAGATATTTTTGTATCTTAAAAATGCAGGGATTTTATAGACAAACTATTTCGCAGTAGGTTTTATAGTTTCTCAAGACTTTCTTTTAGGGCATCAGAAAGAAGAAGTTCAAGTTTGGAATAATCGTTTTTATCTGCTGCCTTAATTGCTTCAATGTACGCTTCTCTATCCACCCCTGTATCAGCTCGTATTTCAAGTACCGGAAAACCGAGATTAAGAAGTAAAAGATTTGTCAGAAGTCTGGCTACTCTACCGTTGTAATCGTTAAAGGGGTGTATCCAAACAAAACGGCTTTGAAACCACGCTAAAAGCCCTATAACATCAGAAAGAAATTGTTCCTCGTCAACTGGTGAGGACAAATTTTTAAACCTTATGGAAAGATCATCACAGAGGTTTTTTACAAGTTCTGGAATACGACTAAAGTGAGGCGGCTCAAAATCCCCAACAGTTACATCTATTATCCTGAATTTTCCTGTCCAATCAGGAAAGATAAAACCAAACCCTTCTTTATGAACATCACATATTAGTTGCGGCGTGATTTGCGTCTTAGCTTTACTTAACTTAATGATATATTGTAAGGCTTTCTTCACCCCTTCCTTCTCAAGCTGAACTACTTTTGAACGGGGAATAATACCGAAAGCTGTATCTTTATAACTAGTTGCGGATTTGGGTTTTGTTGCTTGATCCACAACAAAATTGTAGCGTAAATCCTATTTTATTTAAATAGCGACTGCGCTTCCTTGCGAGTAATTTTTTCGCCTTCAAGACGCATAGTCCTAAAAAGCACTTCAGGTAGAAGTTTTGTTATATCCGGTTTTTTACCCACATTAAGATAGCGTTTTTTATATTCACTAAACGCTTTCAAAAGACCTGTGTTTTTACGAAGTACCTGTGTTGTCATATTGTGATTGTATCAAAGTTACTGGCAACTATGCAAAATGGATAGTCATGAAGGGCGAGCTGTAAGCTCCGTTTATCTAGACCCTTGCCAAAAGAGGGGTGCAGCCCCCTTAAATACTCCATTCTTTTGCACTACTTAAAATATGCTAGTTAGATTGTTTTGAAGAAACATATAAAAAGTTAAACGGGAAAGTTAAAAAGGTAAGGCTTAATGCTTTTCCTGGTTTTAAGCGGATTTCCTATCTTTTACCAGATTCCAGACAAAAAAGGAGCAAAGGAGACTACAAAAGACAGCGGGGCGGTTAAGTATTCTGAGTCGGTGTTAGAATTAGCTCTTCTGTAGGTCTGGCGAATGTAATCGTTTTAAACTTGTCAAAAAATCCTTGTTGACCCAAAAGTGGTACGCTAATTTCTTTACTAAAATCGATGGATGTGTCAAAGTTATAACTCTCAACAAACATTTTTATTCCAGTATGTCTGTACGTTTTCACTCTTTTGCCACCAATCCCTTCATTTAGTTTTTCTTCACCTTTCATGAGGTTTATTCCTAAAATATCAGCAACTTCTGCAGGAAAGAGGTTATAGTCAGCACCAGAGTCAAGGATAGCACCCATTGGACCGAACATTTTCCCGTGTTTATAGTTTAAAATGAGATAAACAATTGGTCTGGCGACTTCACCAATTTTTTCACCCGAATTATCTATTATAGGAAAAACTTCGTAATAAAGCTTAATTGGAGCTTTTGTCATTAAGGCGAGAATGTAACGTCCAGCGGAGGGACTCTCATTAGTACAGGTTTGTCGACCTTCTTTTGAGCCTTTTCCAGTACCAACTTTAGGTTTTTACCACCAGCAAGAATCGTGGTCTTGTTTTTATCAAGAGCAATCCACTTATCGGAATAATTCTCAAGGTTTTTTATTTTTTGTTTACTCATACAATAATATTATATCAGTTCCAAGTAAATAATTAATACTTAAAATTGAGGCAATCTATTTCCTGTCTCTTACCAGATTCCAGACAAAAAAGGAGATAAACGAGGTGGGAATGCGGGAATCTAGACTTCTGGATTCTCAAACCTGTTGAGGGGATGACGGGAAAACCGTCATTTTTGTTTTCCTAATACCGGTTCAGTATTTAAATTAGCAAGATATTCACTCTTAAGCTGGTAAATGTCTGCAAATGGATATGAGTTAACGAGGTCGTATTTTTCCAGTTGACCGGAGGTTTTTCGCTCGGAATAGATGAATTATGGGTTTGGGAGTGCTGGCAGATTGTAATATTTTTCTAAAATTGTGGCTGCCGGTTTGGCGCTGCCGTCATCGTTAAAAATAGCGGTTTTATCACCAAAACTCACCCAATAATTTAAACCTATTAGCTCTTTTCTTAAAGTTAACGGTTGAAGTGATTTTTCTAGCAATTTTGCCTGCTCTTGCCATTTGTCTTCGGTACCAAATTTGTTAATTGGGATACTAATTTCCCCTAATACGATTAGGGCACCAGTTTTTTCGTGTAATTTGATAATGTCTTCGGATATTTTTTCAGGATTATCTATATGGTGATCAACAACAATCAGATTATCCATACTTTTAATCGTAGCATCGTCAAAAACTAAGTTGGCAACATCGTAATTCATAGAGTTATAGTTTGAACTTACCTTTTTGTTAATTTTATTAAATTCTTCTTTTGTTGCTTCGTATTCATTTATCATAAAAGACCTAAATCCTGTTGTGTCCCCAGTCTGTCTTGGATCGCCCGGTCCACCGTTTTCACATTCTGTACAAGGCGTAAAAATATCTCCGTCATTAAACAGTTCGGCATGTTTTTTAATAAATTCGCGCGTTAATTTGATATGCTCTTCCCTTGACAAATTTTTAGGGTAACCAAACCAACTTTCCCAACCGGAAAAGTTTCCGCGAAACCAAATATTTAAACCGTGATTTCTGGAAATGTCGACCCAACGCTTTAAAAAAGGATAAAACTCTTCGTCATACGGGGTATCAATCGCTACGTAATTGGCTCCAGAATTCTTAATAGCACTTATCTGTTTTTCTATTATCTGGTCAAATTTTTGGTTATTAAACTGTTCCTTAGCCTTATCCCTCGAGTATTTCATGGTATCGATTGATTTGACTTGCCAAACTCTTGGCTTAGCAACTTGTTCTTGCTTTATTGCAATGAGGCTTTGTTGGCTTTTTGCTGAACTAAGCTTAAATAAACCGAAAGCTAACAGTATTAGGATTAAAGCGATGCTAATTTTTAAAATGTTTGATCTCTGCATTTTTACTTAAAAGTTTACTTAAATTTTCTTTTTATAAACGTAATTATTTTTGTCTTGATACACCAAATCGAAATACCTGATTAAATCCTTATTTTCTGCCAAATTTTTTCTTACCTGATCTTTGTCATAATTTTCGGGTGAGGACATGTATATCCAGCTCGCGTGTTTTTGGGGATTTTTTGTTGAATCTAACCAATAATTACCCGTTCCTTCGTGAATATAGTTTTTATAATCTAACCCCAGGTAAAACATTTCCGGATCAAACTGCAGTGCACTTATCATTATTAAGCCACCATTATAATTTTCTTTTAACCAGCTACTTGCTGCTGTATTCCCTCTTGGGATAGATTTTGTCCCATGTGCTAGTTGAGTAGGAAGTTGATAAACAGTAAATAATGGAGTGTAAAAAGTTGTTACGACTTGAAAAACAATTATTAAAATCAGCAAAAGTCTAACTAATTTAAATCTGTTGACTGCTAACCAACCAAAAAATATAGCAACAAGTGGCAAAATAGTGAGACCATATCTAATGTTATATTCTGTCTCAAGGCTGACATTTCTATTTAAAAGTGATCCAAAATCAAGATGAGGTAAACCAAGAGGAATACCCCCCCTGTACAATGTAAAAACTACGAATGCAAAAACGGAAAATGGTAAAAACAATACCAAATAATAGGGCTTATCGGTAAATATCCTTTTTAGATTTAACGGGATAAAAGCAAGTAAACCAAATGCTGCAAAAATGGTAATTGGAATTCCTACCATTAACGCAACGGATTCTGAAAAAGAGGTAACAGAATTTATCAAGTTTCCTTTTTGAGAAAACCTACTGGCTGAGTCAATAACCGTTTTTTGAATAACTTTATCGGTGGAAATAATAGAAACTTCGTGGGAATATATTTTTATCCAATAAGTTGGATCTTTGAAAATTGTCCAACTGTAGATAATCCACATTACAATACCGGTAACGGCGAGTGTTCCAAATAAGATTAAGGTGCCTTCTGTTTTCTTTCTATCTTTGGTTTTTAGAAGAAGAATTAGCGAAACTAGAAACGTGGCCATTAAAAATACAAAATAGCCTTCGTATCGCGTAAGGGTTGATGCAGATATAAAAAAAGCTGCCAATAAAAGCGAGTTCAGGCTTTGGTATTTTGCCCACTTGAGAAGATAATAAGTAGCACCGGTGACAGTTGCAATAAAGAGAGTTTCGGTCATTGGAGTTGTTTGCATATAAACGAAATTGATACTGGTAAGTGCAACGAGAGCCATCGCAAAACCGCTAAATCTACTGCCAAACGCAATAATTCCGATTTTATATAAAAAATAAATAGTTAAGACAAATGAAATTCCCGACATAATGTAACCGGCAATGCCGGAATGCCACAAGAAATTGCTCCAGATAAATGGGAGCATAAGAACTTGTGGCAGAGGTAGCCAAATATTACCTAACTGGGCTATGCCAGGAGTTAGGTTATCGATTACTTTTCTGGCAATATTAAGCCGGGCCTGAGCATCGTAGAATTCAATATTTAAGTGATTGTTTTGGAAGAAATAAAGAAAGCTAGTGATGCTTAGAACAACAGCAACAATTACCAGAATTTTATCTAAATTTTCTGATATTTTTCTCATAGAATTTATAAGTACATTTTTCATCTTAAAGCCTTCGTGCTAATGGCTATTTGCCATGTCGCATCCATATTTTTTTCAGTTATAACCCCTTTTACCTGGCAGTACCTATTAATTATAAAAATGTATATAGAGTGAATTGGATGTTTTATGAACTGTAAAAATTGTTCCTTAATTCTTAAAAAAGTTGGAATATTGGTTTCCATATCAATAAGTTCTTGAGGGAAATATTTAGCCATTCTAGTGGGTGATGCTAAAAATCTTGTGTTTTGCCTTATGTGATCTTTTAATGTTTGAGGTGAACGGTAAAAAACTATGGCATTTTTTGCAAATTTATATTTCTCTCCCTGCATTAAACAGGCAAAATACGCGTATTGGTCGTTAGCAATCATGTCATGTGGTATGTTTATTTTTTTTACCAACTTTTTTCGAAAAGCTAATAGTCTG
>CAYIHJ010000039.1:0-5787 GCA_964363245.1 Candidatus Woesearchaeota archaeon
CTTTTAACTCTCAGCTCGTTTTTCTGGGCAATTCTGTTCCTTACTGGTATTATATTTCTGGAAATGGACTGCAGAAACAGCAGGTTCCAACAAAAAATGAAATGGAAGAACAAATTGGAAGGTTTGTTGAGGAAAGAATAAGAGATTGTAGTCTTCAAACTTATTCTCAACAAGGAATTGTAATTTCAATGGAAAAACCAAATGCAAAGGTTATTATAAACGACGACGCCGTTAGCGTCGATTTGAGCATGGATATGACCCTTGAAAAAGGAAATGATGCTGGTGTTGTAAAAAATCATAAAAAAGTAGTGAATTCTAATCTTGGAACATTATATAACTCTGCATTAAAAATTTATGATTATGAACAAGAATCTTTGTTTTTAGAAAATTATAGTATTGATACTTTGAGATTATATGCTCCTGTTGATGGAGTTGAAATTTCATGTTCCCCAAAAGTTTGGAGTGCCGATAAAGTATTTGATGATCTCCAGATTGCACTGGAGCAAAATACTATTGCTATTGGAAGTGGATTGGGGGATGGTTATTATCAACTAAATGTTCCTGTTGAAGAAGAAGTTAGATTTTTGAATGATAAAACATGGCCAAGCACGTTTGAAGTTGCACCTTCTGAAGACAATATTTTAATGGCAAGTCCGGTTGGTAATCAACCAGGGATGGGAATTTTAGGATTTTGTTATGTTCCTTACCATTATGTTTACAATGTAAGGTATCCAGTATTGGCTCAGGTTCAGAAAGGTGATGAGATATTCCAGTTTCCAATGGCTGTTGCAATAGAAGGTAACAAGCCAAGAAAACCTTTAGATGCGAACGGGGCAGAAATTGGGATACCTGAACTCTGCAAGTACAAAAACACAGAACTTGAAGTTCATACTTATAATTCAAATCTCGACGAAGTCGATGCCGATATCTCTTATAGGTGCTTTTCTGAAACGTGTAATATTGGCACAGCACAAAATGGAGTACTAAAAAGTATGTTTCCACAGTGTGTTAATGGGTATGTTGTTGCAAAAGCAGATGGATATGAAACTGCAAATATTCTTCATTCAACAACGACAGATATAGGGGTTGTAAATGTGTTCATGGATAAGGCACATGAGTTGAATATTCAATTAAGAATAGATGGACAAAGTTACAATGGGAATGCTATTGTGATATTTACAAAAGATGATAGAAATGCTGCAACAATTGTTTATCCAGGACAAAAAAATGCTAAGTTAAGTCAAGGTCAATATGAAGTTCAAGTATATGTTTATAAAAATTCAACATTGAAATTCCAAGAAACTACTAAGACAGAATGCATAGAAATACCTGCAGGTGGAATTGGAGGAATTCTTGGCTTTACTACTGAGAAATGTATTGAGGTAAAAATACCTAGTCAAATAGTTTCTAGCGTTTTAGCGGGTGGAGGAAAACAGAATTATTATGTTCTTGAGTCAGAACTTATTTCCTCAGATATAGTAGAAATAAATGTCCCTAGTTTGCCAACTCCAACATCACTTGAGCAATTGCAAAATAATTTCCTATTGTTTGAAGATAATGGGTTGGATATAAGCTTTGAATAAAAAATGAAAGATAAAGAAAAAATGTTAATAAGTAAAACAACGAATGTGAATAAGGTAAGACTATTTATTATTACATTTAGTGTTTTGATACTAGTAGTTTTATCAGCTTCGCTGATTTCAGCACAATACACTAGAACAAATTATTATTCTCCTTTGGGGGGGATTGGAAGTTTTGCGGGAGGATTTTTTGGGCAAACTCCAGGACAATTTGATAGAAGCATGTGCGAAGCTGGACAAGATTTTGTTTTGCAAATTGCTCCATTTGGATGCACTCCTGCTGTTGTTAGAAGTGATTTGCTTGAAGACCAGAATGTTCCAGTTTATTGTCAAATTGCAGCTACACAGATAAATCCTTTGATAGATGTAAAGGCAATTGATTACATGACATTTGCAGGACAGACTCCTAAAGAGGTTTCAGGAGTTGGTTTCCATCCAAACAAGGCTGCACTTGGAAATGGGAGAGATACTACTTTAGATAATTATCCTGTTCTTGAAAATATAGGGTATGCTGTGATTGTGCTGAAAAAGCAGCCTAATGAATCCGCAATGCCTGATTTTGTTGAAGGTAATTTAACTGCTAAAATAAAATACAATATAGAAAACGCCTTCGGCGTTGGAGAAGCCAGTTATTATCTTCCACTTCTTACAGATCAGGAATTTAATAATAAATATAGAGCATATGGATTTTGGGATGGAAGAGGATTTTTGAGAGCAGAGAGTATAGGAAGTGATGAAGCAACTATTTCAGTTTATTCAGAAAAAGCTGGCCAGACAGGGAATAGAGAAAAAGTAAATGATGTTTCATTAAGAGAAGGACAAAAATCGGATAAGATTTATATGACCGGGTTTAATTATTGTCTCGCAAATATGCAATTAAAGTTAGATGATATTACTTATCCTGATACAAGAGCAAAATTAAGAGTAAATGCTGATTCTGTTGAAGTTGCTGATGAAGAGAAATTCTTGGAAGGAAAATGTCAAGTTATTAGTATGGACAAATACGGATTTAATGAAAATGTTGAAATAAAATGTAAAGAAGATACGGCTTCTGGATTGTTTGGAAGCAAAGCGTTTACATTGAAGACAGCTCCAAAAGTAGAACTTGAAATTAATGGAATAAATAATAGTTATGGGTTGGGAGATTTAGTGTATACCTCAAAAGATGGAAAAGGAGTTTATGTTGCTTATATTGGTTCTTCTGATAATAGTATAAATGCATCAAGTTTGCAAATGTATCTTGTTGAAACTAATGTAAAGACTGAAAAATTGAACGATGAAAAAATAGATCAGATATCTTCTTATATTGGTGGAAGATTTGAAGCTTCAAGTTCTAGTGCCCCCACAAGAGGTGTTGTGTTGGATTTTATTGTTAAAGCTGTTGACTTTGCTACTAAAGGAATAGGAGAGTTGGCGGAAATAGCATATGAAACCCAAACAGGAGATGATTTAGAATTTTTCCATTATTCAGAAAAAGAGGATTTTCTTGGGACTAGTGTTAAAATAAAAGGATTTGGAGGAGCTGTTGATGTTGATCTTGATGCGAAAACAAGAGAATATTATGATAAGGCAATGAGTGATTATGATGAAGTGCTAAGCAGTTTTGCATCCGAAAATTATGGTTCTCTTAATTTAGGAAAAGAAACTTTCTCTAGAAAAATATATTTTGTAGAAGCAATGCAACAGAAAAGAACATTGATTGACTTGTGTAAAGATTTCAGTGAAGCATATTCTGGCGAAATTGCTCCAGACACATGTTCAAATGCACTAAAGCTTTCAAGTGATGCAAGTTCTGTAAGGTATGTCACAATTAATGGAAAAACAAAACAAATTTCTTTTGAAGGAGTTTATCGACCAGGAGAGGATGAGTATGGGATTGAAGGATATGCAGTTAATAAAAAAACAGGCACAGCTTATTCATTTTCTTTGAGAAAAGAACAAATAAGATATTTGAATGAAACCTCCTTAGAATTCTTACAATTATCTGAAATAAAAGATGAAAAGACGATTAGTCTTAAAACTAAAACTATTCCTGCGACAGCAAAGGAATCTGCAGAGAGTTTAGGTCTCCCAACTACAACAACATTCAAATTAAACGTTGCTCAGGTTATTGGAAATTATGAAATTACAATAAATAAAATTAATTTAAAGAGAGTTGCAAAAGTCACAGTTCTTCCAAATATAGACCACACAGGCACGGAAACAACATTCAAGTTTAAAATTGGAATAGAAAAGAGAAATAATCTTTTGAAGCTTTCTCCAGAGAAGGCAAAAGATAAAATAAAAAGTATTGATGAAGATATAAAAAAGCTTGACAAGATTTCCTCTAGCTTGGGAAACGTTGTTACTGGAATGAAAACTGCTTGTTTGGCAACAGGGGCGCTGTTTACGATAGATAATTTACTTTCTAATATGGATGGAAAAGGAATAGCAAGGCAGAAAGTGATGAAGAATAGTGGAGGATGGTATGACAAGTGTACAGAATTTGTAAATAATGGAACATATCCTACGAGATCTAGTTGTTATTCTGATAATGCAGGAGAAATAGATAAAGAAGTTGATAGATACTACCGAAAATTATCCGAGCAAAATAAAGAAATTGAAAATATCCAAAAATCGGCATTGATAAATGAGGGAGGATTATTTTCGGAAGATGTTATTAATAGCACTAAATTAATAGAAAAATATTCTGCAAACATTGCTGGAGATTTGAGCAGTTGTGCTGGAACAGAGCTCGTCAATCCATCAAAATCTGAGGAAAATATAAATATAAAGAATGTGAAAGACGCACTTTCATTTGACGTATGGAATAAACATAAGAATTACAACTTTGAAGAGTTAAGAGATATTGGATTTTATTGTAAAATTTTAAAAGAGACTCCAGGAGATAAGCAGGCACAACAAAAACTTTATTCATTATTGTCAAATGTTAAGGAGAATATAGGAGATTTGGCACAGCGGGACACCTTCTTCAATAAACATGGACTTAATGAAGGACAAGGTGGTGATATCTCTACAACGAAACTTCAAAATAAGGAAGTTTCAAATCTTTTAACTTGGGGAAAGTATTCCAATGGAAAAGTGTTTACAATAGACGCAATTGTACCTGCCAGAATTCAAACTTTCAAGGGAAGAACAACAACTGATTTTTCTCCAAAAGATGATGAATATATTTACATAGCTCTAGATAAATCTACTAATAAAGAATATCTTCTTGTGCTTTCTAATTCTTATGTTGTTGATAGGACTTTCTTAATGCAAGAAAATTATTTGACTATTGACTTGACAGCAGTAAATCCTCTTGGACTTTCTTTCACAAAGATTGATAGTTCTTCATATTCTAACAAATACAATAATCCTCGTGTGAAATATTATGAGACAGAACCTTTCAAAGGTTCTCCTGCTCTTGTTCCTTTAGATACTAGTGAAGGATGGTATGTTGCAATGAAGCAAACTCTTCCAATAGGAGGAAATGTAAGAAGCTTTGATGAGTCGGGAAGAGTCTATAGTTATTATCTTGGAAATACTGGGCCAAATGGAAATGTTGATTTCTTCGAGGGAGGAGGAGATGATATTTATCAGTTAGTTGTTTTAGGTTCAAGCACAACATTCACAAAGTTCTTTGGATTGCCTGACGGCAAGACTTCAGAGCTAGTGAGAAAAGCAGAAAATGCAATTTCAAGTGTGCAGAGACAATATTCTACAGGAGTGAAGAGAGTAAATGTTCAAGGAGTTGGGCCAATTGAAGTAGACTCTCCAGCAACGAATGTTCCTCAAATTGAATGTGAGGACTTTATGTCTCCAAGACAATGTCAAATATTATTCAACGTGTGTGACCCCGTAATATGTCCTTCTTCGCGATGTGATTTGGGAGGAGCTTATCCAGTTGCAGATGTTGTCCAAAGTGGAGTAATTGGAAGCGTTGCATTGTGTATGCCTAATTTTGTTGAATTCGGAGGAGATGTAGCAATTCCTGTTTGTCTAACAGGAGTAAAAGCAGGAATTGACAATTGGGCAAGCATACAAAAATCGTATAGAGACTGCTTGCAGGAAGGAATAAACACCGGAAAAACAGTTGGAGTATGTGATGAAATACAAAGTATTTATGCTTGTGAGTTCTTCTGGAGACAGGGACTTCCAGTTGCAAAAATAATAATACCAACCGTGATAAGCACTGTACTTGGACAGAATGCACGTGGTGGTGGAG
>CAYIHJ010000040.1:0-5572 GCA_964363245.1 Candidatus Woesearchaeota archaeon
GCAAAAAATTTTGAATGATTATCTAAAGAATTTACAAATCCAAAGAGATAAAGAAGTGGCTGAAATTGACAAGAGATATCAGAAAGCAGAAAAAGTTTTGGGGGGAAAGTAAGATGACAAAATTTATTCCATTGGGAGATTCAAAATTTGACTCAAGAGAAAAAGTCTTAAAATTAATGGGAGGTCACCTTGAAGAAAATATTCTGGGAAATCTTTCTGTAGCTGAAGGAGACACAACCATTTATGGAGAAATTGAAGTCAAATCAGATGGCTCTTATGAATTGATGGAAGAAGGATTATCTTCAAGGAATTTAAGCAGACAAGAAAAAACAGCCCTTAAAAATAGAGTTTTAAAACAATGGGAAGATTCTAAAAAATATTCCAGATTTCAAGATATAAAAGAAGATGTAATTGGTTATTCAATAGGTATTGGTGTTCTTCTAAGTATGAGTGCAGCCATTGGAGGATCTAGGTATTTAATAGAGGAAATATCTAAATATCTTAAGTAAAAAAATAAAATGAAATTAAGAAAAATAATTTTACCAGTGGTTGCAGTGGTTGGACTTGGAGCTATGTTATCAACTGCAGTAAAAAAAGATAAAATTAAAAGAGAAAATGAAAGGATTGTTATGAATCAATATATGGAAAATGATTTTGAATATGAAGATATGGTTCAAGAATCAGAAAGACCTTATTTATATTCACCCACCTACAATATCATTAACTAACTTAGCCATTGTGTCGAGAAAATCTTCGGTTTTTTGTTGCCAATCATCTATCACAACACCTTTTAGATCTTTGATTTCTCCATGAACTATTTTCTTGTGAAGCATTAACAAATCTCTGTACCACACAACATATTTCATTTTCAGCTTCCCGCTGTCAACAAAAGTTTGTTTTAAACTTCCTGGAATATGTTCTGGAGAAGGTGGAAATTCATTTGCTGCAATCAAGGCAGCGTGGGAAGCATCGACCATACACCAATACAACCCTTCTATGGAATTCAATTCAGCCATTTTACTTCTTAACAAATGTTGAGGGGCTCTTTGCAATGAAGTGTAAATTGCTTCTGGAGTTGGTTTTATCTTTCCATTTATAAGAAGATGTTTCAAAGGTTGGAAAAATCCAGCCATATCTATTATTGCTTCTCCATATCTAAGTATATTTAATATTACTGGGTCACCCTTCATTACATCTTCCCACCACGTGCTTAATTTTATAGTGTTTATATGAAGACTTTGCCTGTAAGGATTTCTCTTAAGTATTTTATCAAGCTCTTCTCTGTACCAGGCAATTAATTCTTGATCCCAAGATATTGAGACATCATCTATTACAAGTATTATATCAATGTCAGAACCGGTTACAGATGTTTGTTTTGCTGAAGAACCAAAGAGAACTATTGATTTTATAATTTTGTCAAATTTTTGATATGCTTTTGTTGCAAAATCGGTTGCAATTTCTGATTCAGATCTCAACTGCAATGTAGGCATTTCTTTTGGATTTGGAGCCTTCTTGTCTTTATTTTGAGCTTTCTTTTCCTTACTCTCAGCTTTCTGAGGACTATTTTTGTTTTTTTTCACCATCTTTTTTCTCTTATATCCTGTAATATATATTATAATATATAGTTTTTAAATTTGTTTGTATCTGTTAAATTGTCGCCTTCGGTGTTATATGATAATTTTAAAGAGTTTCCTTAAATTTCAAATATTTCTTAATTACCTCTAAATATCTATTATCCCCCTGACTTTTTTTGTAACACCAATATTCAAATCCCCACAAAAGAATTTCTTTTACTCCCAAAGATAATGCTTTTTTTAAATTACTTTCCAATAGTTTAGGCGAAATGCTTTTAGGGTTTTTTGATAGATATCCTTTTTCATCCTTTTCCCATGGTTCTGCCTGAAGTTCCGTAATAATCACTTCTTTGGAAGATGTCTTGACAATTTCTCGCAAGTAATCATCACTTGTTCTTGACCCCCCATAAAAAGGTTTTCCAATATTATTATTCATGAGCTCTACATAATAGAGGTCCAAACCAATCACGTCTGATATCGGCAACATCTTAAGAAATAACTGCCTTGATTCCAAATCATTAGCAAAAAGCGTCAGAATAATTGGCCGACTATCAAGTTTTCTCATCAATTCAACCTCTTCTTTTAAAAAATTAAAAGGAATAGCTAAATTTTTCTGACCACTCGGATCAAGCGGTTCATTTTCAACTTGCCAATGTGTAATGCAAGAAAATTTTTTTAAAGTTCTTACCAACTTTTTTATGAACAACAGGGTTCTTTTTCTTGCTTCTGAATTATTAAAGTTTTTCTCTTTTAAATATCCCGGCCAATAAAATTCTGGCCAGCGAGGCGACTTTGCTCCCACATTCATGATCACTTTTTGTCCTGTTTCTTCACACCGATTTAACAAATCTTCTAATACAGAAAAATCATATACCCCTTTACTTTTTTCTACTTCTTGCCAATAACTGCCAAGTCTTAAGTGTGAAAAACCCATTTCCAAGGCCAAATCCAAAGCGTCATTAATTGGGATTTTGAGATAATTTAAATGTGTATGACTAAACGTAATTCCGAAACTAATAGAAGACATTTTTTATATACTTTTTATTTTTTATATTAACTTATTTACTCCATTGGCCTGCCAGACATTCTGCTTCCTTGCGCGCCACCCATTTGTCCGCCAAGTTCTTTAGGTAACCTCGAGAAAGTTGTTCCAAAAGTTTCATAGTTTGTCTGGGGAAGCCACGAACCTTCCATACCTGAAGCATATCCTTGGTAAAGTCCTTGAGCCTGAGACCAGTAAGGAGCCATTTTCATTCCGTAAATAGGAGAATCCATTGCTTCAAGGCTTTCTTGGAAAGGTGATGTTCTAAAATGTTGCCACCACTGCCCTGCCTCAATAATTTTTTTTGCTTCAAACCCCTTTTCACCTAGCTTTGCCATCATTTCTTTTAGTGGAACGTTTCCCATTCCCATAGGGAGTTCTGTATGTTCGTAACCAAAATTATCAGATAAGTGAACGTGTTTAACAAGGGAAGCGACTTTTTCAGTTTCTTTGATAATATCCTTTTCGCTGTATCCATACTTACGAAGCATATTTATGTGTCCAACATCCCAGGTTGCTCCAATGAATTTTTCAGCCTGCGTTTCAGCATCTCCTTCGGACATTCCTTCTTTTACTGCATTTTGAATAAATTGTTTTCTTGAAGCTTCAACAATGTTTTTTATGTCTTCTCCAGTGCTCAATGCAAACCCTGCTGGAGGGTTTTCTATTACAAGAATAGGAGATTTATCCTTAAATTGTTTGTAGCTTTGCCATGCGGCATTTCCAAATGTTTGGGATGATTTTTCAGTGGCAAAAGCTTCTAGAGGAACCCATGCTTTTGGAGGAATGTGTTCTAAACCACGAGTTAATTCGTATAACGCATCAGAATAAACTTTTGGATTGAAGTATTTTTCGGGGTTTGTTATTTTGTTTCCTTCCGTTCCGACAATCTCACCATATCTTGTTGAAATATCATTTAACATTTTGATTTTTTCATAATCCCTATCCCCTTTTGCCATTTCATAAGTTTTGCTGAAAAGAGAATCTGCAGATAATTTGGCCTGTTCAATAAATTCAAAAGCTGATGAAACTTTTTTTATTTGTGGGATGTCTCCTTCTTCTAGCTCATCTGGCCTTATTTTCCCGGCATTCAAAGCTGCAAATTTAGAAATGAATATAGGATGAATATCTTGAAGAATTCTTTCTGCATTTTCTCTGTTAACTTCTATTTGAAATATTGAATTTCTCCATTCAGTAGAATTTAAACTATTCAATCTTTGTTCAGGTAGTGTTGTTACCTCTCTGACTTCTCCTCCAGGATGAAATTCTTTTTCTATATCAAGTGGAGCTAATCTGCCAGATTCTCTATTAACTGCAATCATTCTTTTGTATTGGTTTTCTTTGGTTCTTTCAGAAGGAGGGAGAAATTGTGAGCCAGGAATTCCTTCTGCTGAATGGAAATTTACAGTTATGTTTCCATCAGGATTTAATTCATGACTTCTTAGCAATGTTTCAGTAACTTTTCTTTCAGCTGCTTCCCTGCTTGTTTCGCTAAATCCTTGCTGACTCATTCCAGCAACATCTATTACAGGACCATGTAGTGATACATTTATTCCAGTAAGTTTGGCCAGACGATTAACTTCCTTAAAATGTTGTTTTGGAATAGAATCAAAAATTTCTGGAGAAACGGCTTCTATCTCAATTTGTTTTGTTCCAGAAGAAAGCTTTGAAGATATTTCTTGGATTATATTTGCTGACCTTGGATCTGTGGTTACTCCCAGACTTCCTGCCGAGATATAATTGTCAGAATTATCTGAATGCGGCATTAAACTTGAGTAACTACCTTGATAGATATCTGATATTCTATAACCACCTATCTTATATTCCTCTTTAGGCATTTTCACTCTCCTGAAAATGACTCCGCCAAAGCTTAGTCGTCGTAGGCATTTTTATCTCCTAAAATGACTTATACAAAATTTTAATTTTAGTTTTGCCATTTTATTTATGACTTATATTGGATAAAATTGTTTAAATACTTTTATTAAAACAAACCTATCAACCATATTAATACTCTTATAATCAATAAAACAATCATTATTACCCATCCCCATACTCCACTTTTTCCTGTTCCGTGTCCGTGATAAGAACCCAAAAGAGCTAAACCCATTCCAAATAAGCCAAAGAAGATAAATATGTAATCATACCATTGCATTTCCATACTATCAAACTTTTATTTAAATACTTTTCAGTTATTGTTAATAATATAGGCAGGTTAATTGTAAATAATTTGACAAGTTGTTTTATAGATTAAAATTTTTTATATTCTTATAGAAAAAGGAAATATAAACATCATCTTGACTTTGGAAGATCTGGCTTGTATTTGTCATATTTTGCCTCATCTCTTTCGAAAGAATCTTTTCTTTTTTGTCTGCTGGAGTCCATTCTTTCTGCAGCCCACATTCTCTCTTGGGCAGAGGATTCAAATTTTGCCTCTGTAGATTGAAGGAATGCTGTTTCTCTAAGCTGATTTGAACTATCGGATTCTCTGCCAACTCTTGAGAAATCTACTCTCTCGGTAGAGGCGGTCATATGTGAATCCGAGTCAATATATTTTGGTTCTCCTGCTGTGTTGTTTCCTGCAGTGTATTTAAAGGGGTCTGATTCTGCATCATCTATTTGTCTTGAAGTTGTAGCAGAAGATTGTCCTCCCATGCTTACAAACACTGGTCCTTGTTGCGCTCCGGCTATTCTTTCAAGTACTGGTGATGATGTTCTACTTGAAGAAGCCATAAAGTCGTGAAATTCTAAATCTGTTAAATCAAGATTAACCTCTTCTTCAAGCCCTGACGTCTCTTTGGAAGTGTTTTCATCATCCGATGATTTCTTCAGACTGACAGCTATTTCGTTTAATACTTCTTTATCAATTTTCTTTTTATTATTTGCAACTTTCTTCTGAGATGCTTTTTTCATACAATAAATTGTTTAAAGAAATATATAAATTTGATGTTGTAAAAAA
>CAYIHJ010000041.1:0-4717 GCA_964363245.1 Candidatus Woesearchaeota archaeon
TTTTATAAGAAATTTTACTGTTGTTGATTGGTTTAGAATAGGTATTTCTTCAACAGACATTCCTCTTATCGTGATCTCAGCAAAAGGCTTAATATTGCTCTCTATTTTTACTCTGGCAGAATCTGCATTAGCGCTCAAAGTAGTAATATTTACCATATTTAGCCTATCTTCAAAAGTTTGCCCAGGCTTAAGTGTTATGTCCTTGGGATAATATAAAGCAGTATCCCCAAGAGGAGCCAAATGTAACAATACCCCTTTGTAAAGCTCATCATTTATGTCTTTATCAAAGCCAATCGGCTGACGATATTCTAAATAATAATCGTATCCCTTACCGGGTAGAGGTATTCTGATGAATTTAATTCCCTCTCCCGATGTTTCTATTGGTGTTAGGGTATATTCTCCATTAGTCGTTATTACCGATTGATTTTCAGATAAAAATCCAATTTCTTCTTTGTGATATGAATTTAAATGAGGATTAATTCCACGGGTCCTCGTCCCAACGTTCCCCATAATGTCAAAAGGATCCCCATATTCATAAGTATTACAATTCTCAGGATTTGAAATAGAACCTCCACAATCTAAAAGATTTGCATGCATAACTCCAAATTGATGTCCAATCTCATGTCCAACAGTCCACAACTCTTTTCTTAGATTAATTGAATATGAGAGATATACTTCTCCATCATCTGTCAAAATTGGTGTCTTGCCTATTGTAGCCATGCCATCAAAATCACAGATATTATTTTCCCTTAGATAATAAGGATAAAAAATTATTATTGCATCATAATTCTTGAAATTGACATCTTTATCTGCCAGTCTTATTGATCCGGAAGGATCACAAGGTGTCCATGTTTGATATGGGCCGACAACATCACCACTAATTCCCAACTTGCCATAAGAATTTTCAGTGTAATAAGCATTAGCCTGATTAAAAACAGAATCATAAGCCTCTTCTTTTGAAATTCCTTCATGTAAAACTCCCTTTTTATCAATCCAATCCATTAAAATAACTATCATTTTCTGGTTGCCAAAAGGGATGTCAATCTTCTTCTTTAGGGTTTTATTCAAAATCGGAATAGCATCATCATCAATTTGAGCGAGTATGTTTCCCCCAATTTCATAGCCTTCTATTTCAAGTCTTTCTCCGGAAGCTAAACTTATCTTTTTATCAAGATAAAGGTTCTTTTCATTTAAAGTATAAACTTCCCTAGAATTTTCAGGGTTTTGAAAATCATCAGCATAAAGAGAATTTACAATTCCTTCTTCGGTAACCCTTTTCTCGATATTATCTTGCACATTAGATGGCAATTTATTCCTTGTTTCTTCATCAATTACATATCTTTTAAATAAATCCGGATTTTCCTTCATTAAATCAATCATTTTTTCTTTTCTTGCTTCGCTTAACTCAGTTAATTCCTGCAATTTCTTCTCCTTATCATCTGTTCCAACTTGTCCGTATTTCTCTCCGGCATCAATTACATTTTCATTTAATTCATCAATTTCTGGACTTTTTGAAGAAGTGTCTCCCTTAAATAAATTTTTGAGAAAATTAAGAGTTTTTTCGAAGAAATTTTCCTCAGGAGAGATTGGAGGATCTGTTAGTTTTATTATTTCTCCAGCCTTATATTTATTTTTTATTGTCGCGATTTCCAAATACCCATGTAATTGTTCTTGCTTCAAATCTAGACAAGCTCCATCAAGACAACTATCTGTGCAAGAATAATCTTCTGTATTGTTTCCGTTATTTGAACAGGAGAATTCTACTAAAGTTAAATTATTCCTACAAAAATCAAAATAGGATAAGCAACCCCCTTCAAAACAATCATCAGTTTCTCCTTTCATCCAATAATTTTTTCCGCCATCACTGTCTGTACAAAATGTAGAACTAAATTGTAATATAGCACTTCCCTTGCCACCATTAGCCTCAGCATTCCTCAGATAAACATAAACCCGTGCAATGTCTCGGGTTTGTCCTTCTGAAATTTCCTTACTCTGCCATGTTCCTGTTTTTTTACTATTAATTTTTATAGTAGCAGAATTATCTGAGACAGACATTAATTCGACAACATAGTTGCTTCCATTAAGTGTTAAATTGGCTTTTGAATTGTTAGAATCCAAACAGACATAGCCTTCTTCGCATGCTGTTTCCATTATTTCACTCAATTGTAATATAACACTCAAAAATCCATTGTTCTCATCAGCACTAACAACAGTTACATTTAATCCTTGAATTTCCTTGTTACTACCTTCATTAACCTCTTTTGATTGGCTTTGTCCTGCATTTGTAACCTTAATTGTTGCACTGGTATCAGAAGCTGAAATCAATTCAACCTGATATGTATAATTGTTGAAAGTTACTGTTGTGGTTGAATTATTGGAATCAAGGCTAACGTTTTGGTATTCAGTTTCTCTCACGCAAGCCCCCTCAACACAGCCGTTGGGGCAGGGGAATGATGTCATTTTTGCTATATTTCCATCACAATATTGTTCATATAATGCTCCTTTACTTATAGGATTTGTAGAACAGAAATCTGTGTCTCCACTGCATATATTTGTAGTTGTACATTTTTCATTAACTATCCCCCTCACATAATAATTCTTTCCCCCATCGCTGTCCGTGCATGTAGGAACTGTTGGAGTCACACTCAATCTTAATGTAACGCTCAAAAATCCATTACTTTCATCAGCACTCTTGACATAAACATCCAAACCCCCGATTGTTTTTGTAGTTCCTTCAGCAACTTCTTTTGTATCGTTATTAACCTTGATTGTAGCGGAGGTATCAGAAGCAGAGATTAAGCTCACAATATAACTGCCTTCTTCAAAAGTTACCCTTCTGCCGGGATTATCCGAACTCAGGCAGGTATATCCCTCCCCGCACGCTCCTGATTCATCGCCAATGACGTTGGTGTTCGCTTTTCCTGTTATCTTCGCAAAAAAATCATCAAACCATGAAGCAGAAACCAAACTTGTGGACAACATTAATATTATTAAAATTGAAAATAAAATTAACACTCTTTTCATTTTACATTGAGAAAGGGATTATTAATAAAGATTACGGAACTGATTCTATTCTATAGAGATCTATTAAATATAAATTACGGGTTAGTTTTATTTTTGATCTATGCAAAAAATATTTTTCTGGAGGATATACTTTGACTTCACACCGCATCCTTTCTTCTTCTCTTAATTCGTTTAATATTCTATTAGCATCTTCATTATTTGGGCTTAAAATTAAAACTTTCTTTGTCCCATTGCTCAATTTGGAAGAGATATCTTTAGAAAGAGAATTCAAGGAGATTTGAGACGTAGATAAATAATCCATTAAAATCTAAAAAGATAAAGAAGGCTTATAAAATTTTGTATATAATTATGCTGGGAAAAATTCTTCTAGAACGCTGTAAACAGGCCCTTTTTTGCTTAATTTAGACTGCATTAAAAAAAATTTGTCAACGATAAACCCAATCTTTCTTATTTGTATTTCGGAAAGATTGTCCAGAAATTTCATCTTGTCTTTTATCTTTTTTACTCTTGCAATTGTAAGATGGCTCATAAATCTTTTTTCCTTTTCAAACAATCCTTCCAAGGAATTATCAATTTCTTGTTGCAATTTATCGCAATTTGTAAGATTTATCCAGACAATGCCCTTCGCAGGGTTATCAAAAAAACCGGCATAATCTAATGTGGGCTCAAAGCTTTCGAATTTAATTTTATTTAATTTATCCTTGATTTTTTCAAGCATCTCTTCATTCACCTCTCCGAGGAATTTAAGCGTCAGATGCAAGTTTTCCTCGTCTGTTTTCTTTCCTTCAAATTCTGGAAGAGATTCTTGAATTCTTTTTACTTCTTCTTTGACATCTTCAGAAAGATTTATTGAAATAAAAACCCTCATTTTATCTTTAGTGTAAAATTAGATTTTAGTATTAATATAATTTTATCTTTTTACTCTATTTCTAAGAGAATATGCAAGAGGAGCTTTAGCCTTTCTGCCATCAATTCTATCAAGCACTATCAAAAGCAAGAATCCCAAGAAAGCAATTGCTCCTGCTATGAAGAAGAGATAATCAAATCCCAAATTCTCTGCAAGCTCTGCCCCTAAGTAAGCCGAAAGAGCAACTCCCAACCCTGTACCAGTAGCCCAAAGAGTATATTCAAATCCCCTGTGTTTCTTATCCATATATGCGGTAAACAAGTCAAACCATGCAGGATATGCCATTGCTGCACCTATTCCATATATCGCTTGCGCGACAAAAATAGCGTATATATTTTCTGCGGCAGTATAAATAAATGGAACTGTTATAATGAATAGCGTTCCTAAAAGGAGAGAATGTGTCTTATGTTTTTCCTTGTCAATAAAAAATCTAGATAAAGGCAGTTGAACAATTGATTTAGCCACAAGAAAAACAGTTGTTGCCAATCCAGCTGCAACCAACGTTCCTCCTTCAATACTCCCCCCTGTAATAAAAATAGCAAAGATTGGACCAATTAATCCAAATCCACTTAAAATAAGCATATCAGAAAGTATTAACAGCCATAATCTTTTATCCATTTTATATCTATCAAAAGATTGTTTATAAATATTATTTACAATAATTTATAACAACTCAGCAAGGATCTTGGCACCTAATCTGACAGTGAATTTTGCAGTGTCATTTTTTTCATTTATTTCCGTTAAGTCCAATCCTTTCAGATTTTTTATCTTGTTAATCCTTTGAAT
>CAYIHJ010000041.1:4727-5472 GCA_964363245.1 Candidatus Woesearchaeota archaeon
AAGAAATTGTCTGCTTGTCAATCCCCCAGACTCTGGATAAGCGGTGGAAGGGGCAAACAAAGGATCTATTACATCTATATCTATTGAAACATACAAATCTTTCCCATCTGAAAACTCCATAATTATATCACAAGTGTCGTCCATATCCTGCAGAATCTGGTTCATGCTTATTGTTCTTATGTTTTTTTCTTTCAAAAAAATTAATTCTTCTTTTTGAACATTTCTTGCTCCAACAATTAGAATATTCTCGGCAGGAAATCCGTTTTCGACTAACTTTCTTATCCATCCCCTATTAGTTGGAAACTCTTTAATTAGCGAATCTAAAGAGTCAGCATGAGCATCAAAAACAATAAGGCATGGTTCTCTTCTGTTCATTTTACAAAAATTAAGAAAAGCCATATTTATTGCGCAGCTTATAGAATGATCTCCTCCCAAAAATATAACCTTCGGTTTCTCTGTGAACATTTCAAAAGCGTTTTGATAAATTAATTTGTTTGTTAATTCTAAATTAGTGTTATCAAGATGTATTTCTTCCAAATCAAGTAATTTCACCTCTATGGGCTTTCCCACTTCACTCGCATGTATATCTTTCAAAGCTTCAAGAAGGGCATTTCCAGACCTTTCACATCCCTTTGTTTTTCCCTGCGTATTATTTATTCCAGGGACTTTTACTATAAACATAATCTTGAAGAGAAAAGATTATTTTTAAGGTTAACTAAATTTTACTCTGGTGTGTAGCCAAGGG